>JAADHP010000219.1 GCA_013151785.1 Nitrospirota bacterium
ATTTTGCCTATATCCTTGGTCTAAAGGGTTCTGGTGCTTCTGATTCCAAAGGACACAATATTGTTGACCTTGGCAACCCCGATGATGTCCTGGATGCACCACCGGGAGGATTCCTGGGGTTTGGTCATTCTGACGGCTCAAATGTGAATGACTCTGTTCTTACATGTGCGGGTGAAAACGGATGTCACGGAATCCGTGAGGCCTGGAGCGGAAATTCCAATCTCAATGGCTCTATGAATGGAGCACATCATAAAAATCTCAGCGGTAAACTGGATGTTGCTGATGATGTTTACAATAGTTATAGATTTCTATATGGTGTTAAGGGGTATGAAAATGATGGCACCTACAAATGGCAAAACTTTGATGCCAATAACCATAATGAATATTACGGTGCCACATCGCCTCGCCTCCCCTTTATGATTCTGGTAATTGTGAAATATGTCATGGTTCGGTTAGTATCCAGCCTCCTCAGAACACTATTAGTGGTTTTTGCGCTACCTGTCATGGAAACTTTCACACTTTAAGCGGCGGCTATTATGGTACCTCTGCTGGAATAGGCGATGATACAATTGCACCCTTTCAAAGACATCCTACAGATATTGTATTACCAAGTACAGGTGAATATTCAGGATATACTATTTATTCTGTGGAGGCCCCTGTTGCAAGAGCTACTGTGCCAAACTCAATTAGCAATACTGTGACACCTGGGTCGGATATTGTTATGTGTCTTAGCTGCCACTACGCACATGCCTCAGATTATCCTGATATGCTCAGGTGGGATTATTCCAAAATCATTGCTGGTGGAGGAGGCTCTGGCGGTTGCTTCACCTGTCATACAACAAAGAGTTCAAATCCATGAAATGTTCGATTCAGCACTGATCCATCTCTAAGGATGATATACCGGTGCCGGGCTATGAATCTTATCGTTTTATTTGAACCTAATCTTTTTTTCACCTAAGAAAACTGCCAGAATGCCCCGAACTCTGGTCGGGAAGCTTCACTGTTTTGCTGTAGTGAATCTTCGCTGTGTGATATTACCCAGTGCTGTGGTATTTCACACAATGTTTTAACGTAGATAATTATCCCCTCATGGGTACTGAACCAGTCTTGATTGAAATAAGCTGATAAAATCCCTAATATCAACACCCCCCGACAGTCTCGCCAGGTATCAGCATAAAAAATACTCACCCTCTTAACAGTTTGTTTAACAAGCCTTAATAGATTTCTTCAACCTCTACATGAGGAGACAAATTAGAAGAAAGAGGAGCTTTTTTACCGCTATCCTTCCTGAATTTACATTCAGGATACTCAACTCCATCTGACCAGCGAATTTCATGAAGAAGTTCTCTAAAGGCTTCTTCATTGGCAGAATATTCTCTGTAATCACAATAAGTCTAACTTTTAATAAAGCTCTCTTTTTGCAGGTATTTTAGGACAACACCGAGCATGGAATTTGCAGATAATATTATAGTTGTAATTTTAGGTTATTTGGTGTTGGAGATTAACGCGGCTTGCGCAGGTAGTTTCATTAAAGTTTTCCTGCAGTTTGTGCAGGAACTGAAGAAGAAATATTCATGGGAGATATGGGTTGTGAAACTGAATGATGGAGAAAAGACCGTTCTAATTGTTGACGACAATGAGACTGTTCTTCTTGCTCTTGAATTCAACCTCCAGAGTTCAGGGTACCGGGTTCTAAAAGCCTCAGAGGGTAAGCAGGCACTTCAGATTGCCCTTTCAGAACATCCTGATGTGATCGTTTCAGATATTGCCATGCCTGAAATGGATGGCATAGAACTCTGTAGAAGACTCCGGGAGAATCCTGAATTCTCGGAAATGCCTTTTATATTCCTGACCGCTCATGGCGAGCCGGAGGAAAGAGTGCGAGGGCTCAAGACAGGGGCCGACGACTATGTGGTAAAACCCTTTGACATTGAGGAACTCATTACAAGGATAGACATACTATACGAGAAGGTCAGAAAACGGACTGTTTCTGAAAAACTGGCCGGTATGCTTGAGGAGATTTCCATACCGGATATACTACAGATTCTGGAACAGACTGGTAAAGAAGGCATCATCAGAGTAACTATCGGTAACCGTGAGGGATTGATCCGTATCAAACAGGGTATGGTTACAGAGTGCCGGTATGGAGATTTAGAAGGTGAGGACGCCTTTGTTGAGTTCATAAGGGCACAGAGAGGTACTTTTGCCTTCCAGCCAGAGACAGTTGAAATAACAGACTCTGCAAGACCGATAAGTTTTATGCTCATGGAGGCGGCAAGGCTTCTGGACGAGTATGAGGCAGTCTCATCCTATATCCCGGATAATGATGCTCTCGTATCTATTGATACAGTACCAGAAACTGATGACCCTGATACTGAAAGGATAATCAGACTGCTCGACAACAGGGCTCTATCGGTTGATAGCCTTTATCAGAACGCGGGACTTTCCAGAATCAGAACCGCTATTGCACTTGGAAGCCTCATCAGGAATGGAGTGGCAAAGACTGCTCGCAACGGACAGGTATCCCCAGAGAAGACCACGGTCAAGGCAGATGAAAGGAAAGAAGGATTTAGAGTAAGGCCCTTTAAAATCCTGTTTCTGTTCTGTGAGGAGAACTCTGCCATAGAAACACTTAATCAGATACTGGACACATTTAATGAAAAGAAGTTGGACAAAATAAAATCAGGGGTGGCTGATTTCGTCAGTGCCCACATACTCGGACAGCCGGTACACATCTTTACCCTTCTTGGTAAGCAGGGGTTTGAGTTTTTATACGAACCACTCATTCCGTCCTCGGATGCAGTGCTCTACCTCCTCACATCTGAAGTAGAGGTAAAGGAATACAGGCACTTCCGTGAGCGGCTCGAGACCATAATGAGAAAACCCTGTTTCCCGATAACAACCGCAGTGGTAAATTTACAGGAGGAAGACCTGTATATTATGAACACTCCTGATGATATAAGCAGTCTTTTCTTGAAGATATTCAGTGGGATACAAGGAGGATTTTCCTCCTGCAACAAATCACAACTGGAGGAAAGAAATGAGACATGACCCGATTAAATGTGCCCTCTGGGGTATGCTCGTTGGCAATATCGAAAACATGGGAATCCTTCCAGCAATTCAAGGTGGCGAAGCCATAGCGCGATGCCTTGAGGGAGACAATGTGCTTGATAAGCTCGCACAGATAGATGGGGAAAACAACTATGAATTTTCAGAAAAAAACGGCTACAAACTCGTAATCATCAAGGCATGCCCATTCACTCCCATATACAAAGACATTCCTGAATGGGGAGAAAAGGCTATGAGATTAGTTGCGGCATACAACAAGAAACCTGATGGTGGAGGTGCACTGCATCCACTTTGCCTTGTCCACAAGGGAATCAGGAACGCCATGAAGGCAGGTATCGTCAGCATAGCATGCAGAAGTGGCTCTACAGGCAAAATAGAGGTGGCTGAGAAGGCAGCAGAGAAGGTAGGGATGACCTCTGACGAGGCCAGGAAGATGTTGGAAGGGAAGGCCTGCCTGTTCGCACTTAAAGCAGAATAGTGTTGGGGTAAATAGATTAGAAGAAAAAAATTACAAGGAGGTTCAGCAAGATGGCACTTTCAAGAGAGGAACAACTGGGACAGATACTGAAAGGGCTTCACGCCAGCACTCCTGATATCGAGGGAGCGGCTATTATAAGCATGGACGGTCTTGTAATCTCAAGTTCACTGCCTGCAGAGGTCGAGGAAGACAGAGTATCAGCTATGAGTGCGGCCCTTTATGGAATTGGTGCAAGAACTGCCGAGGAACTGAGCAGGGGAGATGTGGAACAGTTGTATATAAAAGGCAACAATGGATACATGCTGATTACACAGGCAGGTTCCGAAGCAGTGCTTGCAGTTATGGCCAATGCAAGGGCAAAGTTAGGAATCATATTCCTCGATGTCAAAAGGGCGGCTGAAGAGATAGCAAAGGTACTCTGAAACAGTGGATTCCTTGAAAGCAAGGGAAATACTGGTAAAGCTGAAAGAAAGTGTATCAGGCATCAGGGAGGCACTGATTATTACGGAGGATGGCTTCCCGGTGGTGAGCACCCTGGAGGCAGGAGAGACCGAAGTCAGATACACTGCAGGTGGTGCTATTATCTGCGATGCAGGTCAACGGGGTGTGAGAGAACTGGATCTTGGTCTTCTTGAGGCAGTGGTTACAGTGGGTTCTGAAGGCTACTTTGTTCTGTCACCCGTTTCAGATGGTATGTTCCTGATGATCATCGCCTCACACAATGTTGCCCTGGGGATGGTATTGCTGAAACTGAAAAAATCCCTTCCCCTTTTAAAAAGTATCTTTATAGAGCGGCAAGGACTGAAATGACAGAAGATGCATCTCTTATATCACCACTGAACAGTTTGCTGAACCCTCTTGATGGTGAATGTTTACGAAAAACTGCCACAATACCCAGACCACTGGTCGAGGAGCTTCACTGCATCAGGTATGATGGAACGAGAGTACTGTTGTCTGCTTCACCTTTGCCGAATATGACCATCTTCTTGACTGACATGATAAAAATCATAGATAAAACCAACAGGAGTTGCAACAACACATATGCCCGTAAGGAGAACATCCATAGGAATTAAGTTGACTGCCTCCCTATTGGTGGGTATATTGCTGTCTTATGGCCTCCTCATATGCCTTATAATGAAGCGAGAGACCGGCCTTTCAGTCAGGAATTCTCTCCACTTTGCTGAACTCACTGCTGCAACCATCGCTGAGGTACTGTCTGAAAGCATGCTGTCTGGCAAACCCGAGGATACATCAAAATACCTGAAAAACATTGAACAGGAGGGCGTTGTATCTGTTTCCGTTTACGACCTGAATGGAAAGGAAGTCTTTGGAGGTGACAGAGAGATAGAGATTCCCAAGGTTGTCCTTAAAGAATACAGGGCAACCAGTCTGCAGTACAGGGAGAAAGCCAGGTTCTTCATGCCGCTTAAGAATGAAGGCCGCTGCAGGTACTGCCATCCATCAGGCGCATTGCGTGGTGTGGTTGTGGTTGACATTCCACTTCAGAGGATGCTTGAGGATGTGAGGGGTACAGAACAGAGAATGATTCTGTACGGTGTTCTTATTACCATACTTGGCGTAATTGGTACGGTGGTACTTGCAAACCGGCTTATCACCCAACGCATATCCAGCATTGGCAGTGCTATACGGATGTATATGGGTGGATCAGAATTCAGGGAACCAGAGGTTGGCGGCAATGATGAGTTGACAGAGGTCGCAGAGGCGTTTAATTCCATGGTAAGGCAACTCAACAGATTCCATACAGAACTTGAAAACATGGTACAGTCACGGACAGAGGAATTGAGAAAATCCAATGCTGTCCTTAAAGAAAAGCAGAAGGCACTGAAGAACTACTCAGCAGACCTGAAAAGGGTTGCTACATTCTCTCACAGGTTTGTCAGGAGGGACAGATCACTGAAAGAGGTCATCTGCAGGTTTGCACAGGCCATGAAAGATGAACTGGGGTACAGTTCAGCTGAAGTGTTCCTTCTTGACAGAGAAAGCGATACACTTGAGAGGGTTACAACCACCAGAACGGATGAACCATCTCCAGTAGAGACAGAAACACTGCTGTCCAGATTCAATGCTGGAGACATCTACGTGGAAGAAGACATAAAAGGTGCAAATGTAATGGTCTATGTGCCTATATACATACCAAGGAGGGGACCCTGTTATGAGATCAACAACTGTCAGATGACTGAGTGTACATGTTACGGGAGGGATGAGAGGTGCTGGCAGATTCCTCACACAAAGTGTAATGCTGTGCATGCCCTGGGTATGAGCAGTTGCAGACAGTGTTCTGCATTTCCACTCAGGGGACTTCTCATACTCGAAACCAGAAATTATCCAGATGAGCACAGTCTGGGGATACTTGAAATAATCGCTGCAGAAATTGCCCTGGTAATAGAGATTTATGACCTTATTCGTTATGAACGTAATATGGTTCACTATCTCATGGAGATACACAGAACCTTCGTGAAAACCAGGGCTGCCAGTGATGTGCATGAGGTCTTCAATGGGATAGTTGACTCTGCGGTAATGAGTGAAATCTTCCAGGGGTTTGCCCTCTGGTTAAAGGACTCAAACGGCAGGATGGTGCTAAAGCACAGCAACCTGGGTGAAGAACTCGCCCTGGAAGGCTGTGAGAGCCTGATCAGGGAAACGGACTTTACAGAACCAGTAGAACGCTACAACATAAATCTCATGAACTTCTACTCTGTTATACTCTGTCCACTTATCCGTGGTGAAAGAGTGCTTGGTGTAATCGGATTTTTCTTTACCCACAAAGGATTTCTTCTGCCCGAGGAGAGGGCTGTGGCAATGGTTCTTACCCAGAACATTGCCGGCGATATAGAGAACATATATCTAAGAAAGGGTCTGGAGGAGAGCAATCTCGCTCTCCAGCACCAGAAGGAATTTATAGAGGACATAATAAAGAGTATAAACAGTGGAATAATCGTAGTAGATGGCAACGACAGGGTGATCAAGGCCAATCCATACGCGCTTGGGGCTACTGGATTCAGAGAGGATGAGATCATGGGACAACCTATTGACTGGGTCGTGCCTGGACTCAGAGAACTTCATGAGGCTGGTGTGAATGAAGGCACCATTGTTCTGCCCTCAGGGAAGGAGTTATATCTCGGATTCAGCTTTTCCCCTTTCAGGTCTTCAGACGGGGAAAGAGGAAGCGTGATACTCTTCCGTGACCTTACGGAGATCATAGAACTCAGAAATGAGCTCCAGAGAAAGAAGTACTTTTCGGCTATCGGTGAGATGGCCTCACTTATTGCACACGAGGTGAGGAACCCTATCTTCGCAATTTCGGCTATTGCTCGGATACTTCTGCAGAAATACGATGATGCCGAGGGAAGAAGGTTTGCTGAATCAATACTCAAGGAGACCAAAAGGCTTAACACCCTCATAGAAGACCTTCTCAATTACGGAAGACCCCTGAGCCTGGATAAAAAACTCGTAAGCATTCATTCATTGATTCATGACACTACTACGGGACTTGAGTCCTTCCTGAAAGAGTCGAACTGCATAATACAGACAGTGGATGTTCCTGATGATCAGAGGGTTGAAGTTGACCCAGACAGGATTAAACAGGTCCTCTACAATGTCATCAAGAATGCAATAGACGCAGGGGCTGAACTTATCACAATAGCGACAGAGGAAACCGATAGATACATCAAGATGACCATCAGGGACAATGGCAGGGGTATCCGGCCAGAGGATCTTGAACGGGTAATGAAGCCCTTTTTTACTACCAAGAAGAAAGGCACAGGCCTGGGACTCCCCATCTGCAGGAAGATTGTGGAGGCCCATGGGGGTAGATTCAGTATTTTCAGCACAGAGGGCAAAGGAACGGAGGTTCTGATACTACTGAAAAAAGCAGATGATTATTAGCCAGCCCAGTTTGCCTGAACTTGCACTAAAGATTTTTTAGAAACCTCGGCACAGGCTCTGGATATGCCCCAGCAATTTTAAAGGAGAGTAATACAACTGAAAGGTTCAGAAATGTTTGAACTCCTGGACGCACTTCAGCCTCCAGCCATAATCGTGGAGGAGGACTATACGGTCAGGTACGCAAACAGGGCCTTCGGAGAGTTCTGCGGAGTAGAACCTGAAAGGCTCCTGGGAGAGAAGTGTCACGTGGTCTGTCATAACTCGGAAACACCCTGTCAACTGAACGGCTCACCCTGCCCCCTGAGGGAGGTTTTCCGTACAGGCAGGTCTTTTTCCATCAAACATGTGCACAGATGCATGGGTGGACAGGAGAAGGTATTTGAGGTACAGGCATCTCCTGTGGTATCTCCTGAAACAGGCAGGGTGGAAAGCATGTTAGAGATACTGGTGGAAACAGGTGAGAGTGTAGAAGAGATAAAGAAAATCCGCTCAGCAGAGGACTTTCTTCATGCTTTGCTTGAAGGCATTGCAGAAGGGGTGGTCGTGATATCGAGCGATCTACGTATCATCAGGGCAAACAAACATTACCTCAGGATGTCCGGGCTTACTGCGGATGAACTGAAGGGTGAGTTTTGCTACCGGGCAAGTCACAGATATGATGTACCCTGCTTTGAAAAGGGGGAGGACTGTCCGGTAATAAACTCTTTCAGGACTGGCACAAGGCACTCAGGCACACATGTACACTTTGATCAAAATGGTGATCCCATCTATGTGGAACTCAAAGCCTTCCCCCTCAGGGATTTCCACACAGGACAGATAATAGCCGTCCTTGAAACCATTAATGATATTTCCGAGAAGATCAATTTGAAAGAACGTCTTAAAACCTCTGAGATCAAATACCGTGAGTTGTATAACCACACGCCCGTAATGCTGTTCAATATAAACGACGCGGGGTTTATTACTGAATGTAACCAGTTGATGGCAGACAAACTGGGCATGAGCAAAGAGAGACTGAAGGGCACATTCTTTCTTTCTCTGCTTTCCTCTGAATCACAGGCAGAATTCGAGAAAAAGAGGACCCTGTGCAGGACAGATGAGGTCTGCATCCTTGAAGTAGAGATGCTGGATGTGAAAGGAAACATTATCCCTGTACGGCTTACAGGAAAAAAGGTGGTGGAGAGGTCAGGGGCATTCTACAGTCTGATCGGACAGGACATCACAGAGCTCAAAAAGGCATTACATGAAAAGGAGATTCTTGAAGCACAACTCCTTCAGGCACAGAAGATGGAATCCATTGGTACTCTCTCTGCGGGGATAGCCCATGACTTCAATAACATCCTTACCGGTCTCATGGGATACACAGACCTTCTTGGTAAGATACAGACCTCTTCACAGGGACGTGATTACATCCACAGGATGACAGAACTCCTGAACATTGCTTCCAACCTTACCAAACAACTCCTCATAGTGGGAAGAAAGGCTGAAACAGAGTACCAGGTATTTGAACTCAACGCCTTCCTGAAGGAATTTATATCAACCATTCAAAGAATCATAGGTGATACCATAACAGTGGAGGCACGTCTACATAATGCACCGATCTACATAAAGGGTGACACTTCTCAAATATATCAGATGATGATGAACCTGTTTGTTAATGCCAGGGATGCCATATGTGAAGGAGGTTCAATCCTTCTGCGCACAGAAGTGGTAAAACCGTCTCCACAGGAGGGACAGTATCATCACACCCGAGTTGTTGAGTATGCCCTGGTATCCATCAAAGACACAGGCACTGGCATTCCGGCAGAAATACAGGACAGGATATTTGATCCCTTCTTTACCACAAAGACCGACAGATCCATCAAAGGTACCGGGCTCGGTCTTTCAGTTGTTTACTCTATTGTTACCGCCCATAAGGGACGGATTGAATTTGAAAGTGAAGAGGGAAAAGGTACAGAGTTCAGGATCTATCTGCCTTTGAGCCCTGAAGAGGCATCGGACACAGAGATAGTGAACGAGGAGAGGGAGAAAACAGTCAGGCTGGAATCTACAATACTGGTTGTGGATGATGAGGACATAATTCTTGATGTGGTTGATACAGTATTAACCGAGGCAGGCATGAAGGTGCTAAGGGCACAAAGTGGTGCCGAGGCGATTGAGGTTTTCAGGAATTATGAGGGAAAGATAGATATCGTTATTCTTGATATGAGTATGCCAGGGATGAATGGCATAGAGACCTTCCATAGACTCAGGGAGATAGACCCTGGACTAAGGGCCATTCTCTCGTCAGGATACAGCCAGGAAAAGAAAGAGGAATTTCTCAACATGGGTTTTGTGGGCTGTCTGAGAAAGCCGTACAGAATCAATGACATCTTAGATATAGTGTTGAAGCATCTACTATAATCCGGATTTCAAATTTGAACTATAAAACATGCACTACACGGATTTTATCCCTCTTAGCTCAGTTGCGCCAAGCACCTTGGCTGTGTGATATTACCCAGTGCTGTGGTATTTCACACAGCATCTTAAAAAAACAGGGCGGCACAAAATGTCTTTGGAGCCTGTCTTACAGACCTTTATAAAAAATTAGCATGATTTTTGCAACTTCTACTATGCTATTAGTCTGCAAGGGAGGGGCTGATGAAAAAAATATGCCTTTTTGTCCTTTTGATTCTCTTTTCCTTTTCTCAGGCAAATGCCAAGATCACAGGGCCCTGCTCCAACTGCCACACCATGCACAACAGCCAGGATGCCTCTGCTCAGGCCACCTTTGGTGCCACAGGCCAGCCCTGGAAAGGCACAGGCCCCTATCCAGCACTCCTTAAGGGTGACTGCCTGGGATGCCATGGGATGGGCCTGCCCCAGAAGATAGTAAATCTTGGCGGTA
>JAADHP010000129.1 GCA_013151785.1 Nitrospirota bacterium
CCTTTCTGATAATCCTGAAAGTATAATGTTCAGGCATATCATCGCCAGCCATCCTGGCGACTCCTCTGGATTTAACAAGCTCTCTGTCTTCAGGATGTATCAAGAAATAGAAGGGTTTGTCCAAGAGTTCCTCTTTTGTGTACCCGGTTATACGTTCTGTTGCTGGATTTACATAAAGGAATATGTCTGTGGCAATAAATATTCCAGAGGAGGTTGTCTCAGCAAGTGCCCTGAAACGCTCTTCATTCTCTCTGATGATTTCCTCTACTTTCTTCCTCTGTGTTATATCCCTTGAGACTGCTATTATGTATTCTCTGCCCTTGCGCTCTACATATCGTAGATTTATCTCAACAGGTATGATATAACTGTCTTTTCTTCTATGATTTCCTTCAATGACCATATGTGGATTTTCCTTTAAAGCCTTGACATGTTTTTTCCATGTCTGAATATCAGGGATTGTATTCTCCACATCAATAATTTCCATGTTCAGGAGTTCGTCAAGAGAGTACTGGAGTTGTTTGCACGCATGCTGGTTTACATCAATAAGTCTACCTTCTTCAGGTTCAATTACAAAGATAAAATCTGCAGTCTCATTTAACAGATCTCTGAAGAGTTGTAATTTCTCGGTTACACGCCTTTTTTCTTCAAGTTCCAGACTGAGTTCAAAATTGGCCCGTGTTAGCAGCTTTGTCTTTTCCTTTACCTCCTTTTCAAGCTCTATATTAATATCCCTGATTTCCTCAAAAAGAGAGATGTTTTCTATTCGATAGATGGCTATTTCACATACCCTGTCTATAATTGTCCTGAGGCCACGTAAATAGTTGAAAGGTTTTTTATAGTTAACAAAGAGTAGATGTCCACAGGAAGTGCCTTTTATGATCAGGGGGCGGATGTAGTAGCTTTTCTGAGAGATACCATCTATTTTCTGAGGAAGAAAATCTATAGCCTCCTTCCCTGTTTTTACTACTGCGTAGAGTGAAGTGTTTGTGAAAAGGGATTCACTGACCATGACCTCTCTGCCTTTCAGGCTCTCTATAGGCAGGGTGGTATAATCATAAAGCACCTCTGCCTTTCCCTCATAAACAAGAAGATATGCTGAATAGTCAATATGTTTTAGTTCACCTGTTATCTCCAGGATAGCCCTGATTACATCAATATCCCTTTCTGCTGTTGATATATTCTGGAATACCAGATTGAGCAGATACAGATCCTCACTATCCCTGCCAAGAACCTCGTTTACCATCTTGAGTTCGGATAACTCTTTTTTGATTAACTCTATTTCCCTTTCTGTATTTTCTTTCAAAGGTGATAACCTCCAAACAGGTTGTTAAACTTAAACTCTTTCTGGGGTGCAGGTGAGACAGAATGGCTGATCCATTAACCAATTGAGCTAAAATGGCAAGCCTGGAAGTCTCAGTTGTCCATTAAAGAACATTTATAAGAGCACTTTTTACATTTTAACATGTATTGTCATGTCTCATCCACTACTGTTGAAGAATACATAGGCAGTCAAATGGGGCGTCTCAGCAGAGGATAGGACATTGTGAAGGGTCCTGCTGACACATAGCCTCCCTGCAGATACCAATAATCCCCTGATGACAGAGGGCAAAGTCGTATTTCAGGGGATCTGCAGGGTCCAGTCTCTTCAGGTTTTCTGTTATCTCCACGGCCATCTTCCAGTCGGCACTTTTCCGACTGGTAAGTCCGAGACAACGGCTGATTCTTGCTATGTGTGTGTCAAGGGGAATAACAAGTTCAGAAGGGGTTATATCTTTCCAGATACCAAAATCGATATCCCTGTTTCTGACCATCCATCTCAGATAAAGAGAAAACCTCTTGCAGGCACTGCCCCTTTCAGGTGATGGAAAGAAGTGATAAAACCCTCTTGATATCCTGAGGTACGATGGTATCTTTATTGATGTTGCGAGTGTAACAAATCCTGCAATGGCTGTTGAAATATGGGGTCTTACAAAGGAATAGGTGAATGCTTTCTCAAGGGTCTTGTATCTTTTCAATATCTCAGAAAGTACGTACAGGAAGGCTATGATATCATCTTCACTGCTGAAGCGATATTGTACTCCATGAAGGTACTTGCTGTGTTTTTTTAGCTGCAGATTAATTAGAAACCCATAAGGGCTTGGTCCCATCCTTTTCAGAATCTCTTCTATAACAGAGCTGAATAGTTCCACCCTGCCATAGGCAAAGGCTGAAGCAATCAGGGCTGATACTTCTATGTCCTCTATTTTTCTGTATTTGCGGGGAAACCTGATGGGGTCTGACTGGATACGTTTCTCAAAATCAAAGGTGCTGTACAGGTGTTCCAGTGTATGCTTAAGCCTGTGGTAGTCCAAAGACTATCTCCCTTTCCTCCAGGTCAACCCTGTCAACCCTTACAGTGATACTGTCACCGATGGAGTAGGTCTTTTTCTTTCTCCTTCCCACAAGTGAAAGGGTGGGTTCATCGTAGATATAATAGTCATCAGTCATATGTGAAACATGAAGAAAACCTTCCACATAAAAATCATTCAACCGTATCCTTAATCCATAGGCATTAACAGAGACTATCCTGCCACTGAATTCATCGCCTACCCGGTCTTTCATGAACCATGCCCTCATCGCTGAGACCACTGAACGTTCCACATCGTCTGAGAGGCGCTCCATCTTGGAGCAATGAAATGCTATGTTAGGCAGTATTGTCTCAAGCTCTTTGATTCTCCGGGCCTTCAGTCGTTTTTTTGTAAGTAGTTCCCTCAATATTCTGTGAACCACAAGGTCAGGATAACGTCTTATAGGAGATGTGAAATGGGTATAACATTTTGAGGCAAGCCCATAGTGTCCGATATTTTCAGGTGAGTAACGTGCCTGTTTCATGGATCTCAGTATAAGATGGTTTATGATTTCTTCTTCAGGCAGGCCCTTTATTGTCTGGATTATCCCGGGAAGATCAGCAGCAGAAAGGTTTATTCGTTTCTTTGATTTTAACAGTGCATGCTTTCTTAATACAGGGATAATCATCTTGGCCAGGGAATCTATCTTGCCCTGCTCAGGTGGTTCGTGAATCCTGTACAATGAAGGGATTCCCTTTGTATAGAGAAATTCAGCTACAGCCTCATTGGCTGCAATCATAAAGTCCTCGATGATCATATGGGCAAGATTACGTTCTGCTACAATTATATTTTCAATACTTCCTCTCAGGTCAAGCAGAATCTCTGGCTCTGGAAGATCAAAGTCAAGGCTACCTCTGTCTGCCCTTCTCTGACGAAGTATATTGCACAATTCAGCCATAAGTTCAAGATCTCCAAGGAGATAATCATATTTCCTTCTCAGGGAACTGTCCTGGTCAACCAGGATTGCCTTTACCTCTGTGTATGTCATCCGTTCATTGCTTTCTATAATGCTCGGATAGAATCTGGAGGAGGTCATCTCACCTTCTTTTGTAAAATTCATCTCCACGGTAAAGGCGAGTCTTGGAACCTTGGGCCTGAGGCTGCAGAGTTCCTCCGAGAGTTTTCTGGGAAGCATGGGAATCACTCTGTCAGGAAAATACACACTTGTAGCCCTCTGGAACGCCTCTTTGTCAATAATAGAGTTCCATGGTACAAAGTATCCAACATCAGCAATATGTACATAGAGGGTATATCCAAAGGGTCTCGATATTATTGAGACAGCATCGTCAAAGTCCTTTGCCTGCTCACCGTCTATGGTAACCGTGGGCAGTGTCCTCAGGGCCTTTCTCCCCTTTGCCATTTGAGCTGTGATACCCTCTGGGAGCTTCTGAGCCTCTTCATTAACAGGTCTTGGAAATCTCCTTTTAAGATTGAACTCATCAATGATGAGTTCAATATCCTCCAGGGGAGTGGATGGCTTCTTAAGTATCTTTGTTATCCTTGCCGTGGGGGGTCTTTTATCAGTGGGATAGGATAGTATTTCTGCCTTCACAAGATCACCATTTTTTGCCTTTCTTCCGCCGATAATATATATATCAAAGGGGATATCCTTTCTTTTTGGCCTCAGAAAAATACCAGTGCGAGTAATATCCACTGTGCCTACCACGGTTTTCTGTGCATGCTCGATGATCCTGACAATACGACCTTCTCTTTTAAGAGGGTTTTCAAGTCTTGCGATTACCCTGTCACCTTCAAGAGCGCCAAGCGTTGCCCTTGGTGGTATAAAAATATCCTGCTCACCAGATGTTTCGGGAAGAACAAAACCATATCCATCACGATGTGCCTGAAAATAACCTTTTATAAGACGCATCTCCTCTGGAAGGCCATATCTGCCCTTACGGGTCCTGATAATCTCACCTGAGCGGACAAGTTCACGGAGCAGCTTTTTGAGATTGCGTGCTCCTTTCCTGTCCAACTCCATTAGGGAGCGGATTTCTTTGAATGTCAGAGGTCTGCTCTGTTTTTTGAATAGCTTCAACAGGTCTTTTTTCTTTAACATGGTTCTCCTGGTATGATAATCAACCTATCAATCCTGATTCAAGGAGATACCTTTTAAATAGCTCCAATCCCTTCATGTGTTTATCATCAAGTTCGTAGGAGAGTGACCTCCAGTACTGAACAATATAGTTCTCACCAAGGATATCTGATAACCGGGATGCCTTTGCGATCTCTTCATAATGCTCTGATGCCCAGGACTTTGCTCCATTAAGATCCTCTCTGAGGTGCATTATGGTTTCATCTGTTAGATCCTTTCTTGTAATCCATAATGCAAAGACAAAGGGTAGACCTGTTTCTTTATACCATATCTCTCCCAGGTCATAGACATGATATAACTGATTATTCTTGAATTCTATCATGGCCTCGTCACCTATAAGAAGGTAACCACTGGTAATATCAAGGCCTTCTTTCAGAGGAAGCCTGGACTCTTTATATTTACATCCCATGCAGTAGAACCTCTCACATATTATCTTCAGCAAAGCCGTTGCGGTCTCAGACTTATAGGTGTGCAGCACTACCTCTCCGGCTATCTCCTTGAGCGGCTTTTTGGTAAAGAGGTATATGCTTTTAACAGGGCCTGTGGAACTGATGGAGTGGCCAGGGATTATTCTGTAGGATTCAGGGTCTCGCAGGTATTCTATGGATGATGATGGGCTTATATCCAAAACACCCTTTCTGAGATAGTCATTCACCTCAGATGGTACTCCAGAGAGGAAACTGTATCTTTCACTACAGTATTTTTCAAGGTAATAAAAGATGGGCAGTAGATTTAAGAAGGGGATCCTTCCGATTTTAATCATTATATCCGTCCTTTCTCAGTCGTTTTAGAATAGCGTACACAAAAAAATACGCCATCACGCTTGAAATTGTGCCAAGCAAAAGGGTACCAACAAAAAAGGGTACAACGAGCTGGCCAAGAAACTCCATAAGATTAAAAACATTGATCCCCCTGAAGTCAATATGCTGGAGAATCTGCTCATGGCTCATGACCTTTATGCCCAACCAGGTGCCAAAGGTATAGATGGGCAGTATTGTCCAGGGGTTTGTAATATACGCACCTGCCAGGGTCACGAGTTTATTTAATCTGAAAAGGGATGCCACAGCCAGTGCAAGCACTGTATGAAGACCCAGGAAGGGTGACATGCCAATAAAAACCCCAATAGAAAAGGCAAGGGACAACTCTGTAGGAGTGCCCTTTACTGTTAGGAGGAGCCTTATCCGTTCTCTAAGTGCCAAAGTGTTGAAATCCCAGCGGTGTTATCGCCTCTTCTGAACCATCAGTTCTGACAATAGAGAGCCCTTCCTTTGTAATCTCACCAATCCTGTAGTAATTATCAAGCTCTTCAGAAGAGGTAAAAAGGAGCTGATAATCCTCCCCTCCTGCTATTATCATGCTGTATGGATCAATTTCCAAGAATGTGGCTACCCTGTCCAATGCCCTGGAACAGGGCAGCTGTTCCTCATACAACCTTGCACCTACATTGCTCTCCCTGCAGAGCCTCCATAGATCAATAAAGAGTCCATCACTGACATCGATCATGGAGGTTATTGAATCCAGAGGCTCTGGTACGGAAGGAAGGGTGGGGAGCAAAAACCTCTCGAGTACGACTTTTGCGTGCTGCCAGTCTATGTTCAGTTCAAGTGATTCATCCTCTTCTATTTTCACAGGATGACCAATGCTTTTGATGAGTTCCAGTCCGCAGGCTGCCTCACCCACAGGCCCGGTAAGATAAATCCTGTCACCCATTCGGGCTCCTTCACGTGTTATAATCCTTTTGTTGCCAAATCCAAGTATTGTGATGGTAAAGACCGCCCTGTCACATCCTGTAATGTCTCCACCAATTAGAGAAAGATTGTATCTGTTTAATCCCTGCTGTAGTCCCTTTAAGAAATTATCAAGAAACTCATCCTCTGTATCCTCAGGAAGACTCAGATTAAGGAGCACCCATCGAGCCTTTCCTCCCATTGCATGAATATCACTCACATTTGATACAACCAATTTGTAGGCTATCTGATAGGGAGTAAACAGGGAGGGAAGAAAGTGAATCCCCTCTGCCATTGTATCTGTGCTTATCAGAACTGCTGAGGTGTCTATTTTCAGGACAGCTGAATCATCACCTATGCCTTTAAGGAGATCTTCAGCAGTGTGTTGAAACCTCTCTCTTAAAAGATCCAGTAGTTTTTGTTCGCCAATATCTCTGAGAGTTTGCATTCCTGTTAGAACCTAAGGCCATTTCAGCCGCGTCTTTTCCGGGTCTTTTTAGAGGTTCTTCTTTTATTTTCCTTCAGGGCTATCTGTAAAACCTCATCCATCTTTTCCACAAGGATGAATTCCATATCCTTTTTCACATATTTGGGAATATCTTCAAGATCCTTTTCATTTCGCTTCGGGATAATGACCCTGTGGATTCCCATTCTCTTTGCAGCCAGGGCCTTTTCTTTCAGTCCCCCAATAGGCAGCACCCTGCCTCTCAGGGTAACCTCACCAGTCATGGCAATCCTTTTATCCACGGGTTTGCCCGTAAGTGCAGATGCTATGGCAGTAGCCATTGTTATACCAGCAGAGGGGCCATCCTTTGGAATAGCACCTGCAGGTACATGGATATGTATATCTGTCTTGGAAAAGAGTTCTTCCTTTATCCCCAGTTCTTTTGCCTTGGAGCGAATATAACTGAGAGCTGCATGGGCAGATTCCTTCATTATATCTCCCAGTTGTCCTGTGAGTGTAAGGTTGCCTCTGCCCTTCATGATAGTGGCTTCCACATAGATGATATCCCCACCTGTCTCGGTCCAGGCAAGACCCGTTGCAACACCTATCTCATCCTCCTTCATCTCCTCTTCAGGAAGATACTTGGGTACACCAAGGAACTTCTGCAGGTTCCGGGATGTGATTACAAATTTTTTCTTTTTTCCTTCAGCAATCTGTTTCGCGACCTTTCTGCAGAGGTTTGCTATCTCACGCTCAAGATTCCTGACGCCTGCTTCCCTGGTATACTGGGAGATAAGCATCCTGAGGGCAGAGTCTGTTACAGTGAGAATCTTTTCATTTATGCCGTGTTCCTCAAGTTGCTTTGGCAGTAGATAGTTCTTTGCAATCCCAAGCTTTTCCTCCTCAGTATATCCACTGAGGTATATTATCTCCATCCTGTCCCGAAGCGGGCCAGGGATGGTATCAACGATGTTACCTGTTGTTATAAACATGACCCTTGAAAGATCAAAGGGTACTCCAAGATAATGATCAACAAAGGAATTGTTCTGTTCAGGGTCCAGCACCTCAAGTAGTGCAGAAGAGGGGTCGCCTCTGAAATCCATGCCAATCTTGTCAACCTCGTCAAGCATGAATACAGGGTTGTTTGTGCCTGCCTGTTTTATTCCCTGAATAATCCTTCCCGGAAGGGCACCCACGTAGGTACGCCTGTGTCCCCTGATCTCAGCCTCATCCCTTACACCACCAAGAGACATCCTTACAAACTCTCTTCCGAGACTCCTGGCAATAGAACGACCAAGCGATGTTTTCCCCACACCTGGCGGTCCTATAAAGCAGAGTATGGGGCCCTTCATCTTTGATTTCAGCTTCCTTACGCTGAGATACTCCAGTATCCTTTCCTTGACCTTCTCAAGGTCATAATGGTCCTCGTCAAGAACCTTCTTTGCCTTCTTGATGTCCAGGTTGTCACGGGTTGATTTGCTCCAGGGTAGTTCCACAAGCCAGTCAAGATAGGTTCTTACAGTTGCTGCCTCAGCACTGTCAGGATGCATCTTCTCAAGCCTTTTAAGCTGCTTCTCCGCCTCCTTCAGCACCTTCTCCGGCATCTTTGCAGCCTCTATCTTCTTTCTGTATTCATTGATCTCCTCAGCACGTTCGTCTATCTCTCCCAGTTCCCTCTGTATTGCCTTTAGCTGTTCCCTGAGGAAGTATTCCCTCTGTGTTTTATCTATCTCACCCCTTGCCTCGGTCTGTATCTTTTGCTGTACCCGAAGCAGTTCTATCTCACGGCCAAGCACCTCGCTTACCCGTTTTAGCCTCTGCACAGGATCGGCGATCTCCAGTATCTCCTGGGCCTGTTCTGTTTTTAATCCCAAATTTGAGGCAATGAGGTCAGCAAGCCTGCCAGGGTCGTCAAGGTTTTCAATCACCACCATTATGTCAGGCAGGATTGTTTTGCCAAGAGAGACTGCCCTGTCAAGCTGCTCCCTGACGGTACGCATTAATGCCTCGATCTCTCAAGGGTAATTTCTGCTGGTTTGAGGTCCTCTAATTTCTCAATCTGGGCCTGGAAGTAGTTCTCTTTAACCGAAATATCCAGGACCTTTGCCTTTGTAACCCCCTGAACAAGTATCTTTACCCTGCCGTCTGGTAGCTTGAGCATCCGCATAATCAGGCCTACAGTGCCCACTTTATATAGGTCTTCAGGTGTGGGATTTTCAATATTCAGATCCTTCTGGGTTACAAGCAGAATAAGTCTGTTTGTACTCAGTGAATGGTCTATTGCCTTTATAGACATCTCCCTTCCCACAAAAAGGGGAATAATCATATATGGAAAGATTACGATGTCCCTGACAGGCAGTACAGGCAGGGTATCAGGAACCTCAATCTCTTTCTCGTCTTTTACCATCTCAACCATAGACTACTCCTTCTCTATTTTTATTTTATAAACTTTATCCTCAATTTTTGGCAAAGTAATATTTAAAACTCCGTCTTTATAAATGGCCCTTCCAGTGGAGGGGTCGATTGTCACAGGGATATGAATTCTTCGCCTGAATGTATTGAATTCCCTTTCCATACAGATATATCTCACATTCTTTTCCTCTTCTGGTTTTTGTTTTATTCCTTCGATTATCAATTCATTACCATAAACCTTGATTATTATATCCTCAATCATTATGCCTGGTAGATCCACTAAAACAATAACAGTATCCTCTGTTTCGTAGATATCAACAGGTGGATAGTCCTCTCGTGGTTCACACTTAAAATAATAAATCTCCCTGAAAAATTTCATCCCTCTTTCTGACCTGTCTTTTTCTGTTTTCTCAATTCATCAGCTATGGAGATTATATAATCTTTAAATCTATCAGCAACAATGGGAGATTTAAGGGCGAAGTTTACCGTGGCCTTCAGGAAACCGAATTTATCGCCTGCATCATAACGACGTCCTCTGAACACATAACCATAAACTGAACGTTTCTTTAATAATCCCTTAAGGGCATCAGTGAGTTGATATTCTCCACCACGTCCAGGACGCATTCGTTCCAGTATCCTGAAGATGTCCGGTGTAAGGATGTATCTGCCGATTATGGCAAGATTACTTGGAGCCTTCTCTGGCTCTGGTTTTTCTACAAAGTCTGTGATCCTGTATATGTTTTCACCTTCAGCCTCACCCTGAATCACTCCATAGAGGTGAATTTCTTCCCTTGGAACCTCCTCAAGAGCAACAATAGGGCAGTCAAGTTCCTCGTAGAGTTTTATCATGTTTTGCAGCAGATTGTCCTCAGGCTCTATCACATCATCACTCAGCAAAACAGCAAAGG
>JAADHP010000277.1 GCA_013151785.1 Nitrospirota bacterium
AACCTGAAGCTGATGGATCTTGAGAAAGGACACGGGAAGCTGGGAGATTTCATCTGCCATGACCAGCATCTCCTCTTCTGTTTCAGTAGGGAAGCCCACTATAATATGGGCACCTATATGAATGCCCTTGTTGGCTGTCATTTCAACGGCCCTGAGAAAGGTGCTGTAATCATGTCCTCTGTTAATAAACTTTAGGGTTCTATCGTATATGGATTGCAGTCCATACTCAATAAGTACAAAATAGTCTTCTGAAAGTCTTTGAAGAAGGGATATCTTTTCCTCATCAACACAATCAGGTCTTGTACCGATTGCAAGCCCTACAACAGAGGGTTCACTCAGGGCTTCATTGTAAAGGGCCTCCAGCCGTTCCAAAGGTGCATAGGTATTTGTATAGGGCTGGAAGTATACAATAAACTTCTTTGCCTTGTACCGTCTTGTAAGGTAGGAGATCCCATTCCTTATCTGTTCTCTAACAGGGGTGACAGACCTGCAGGAGGATGGACGAAAACTGTCGTTGTTACAGTATATGCAGCCACCATACCCAACAGTACCGTCCCTGTTTGGACATGTAAACCCTGCATCTACATTAACCTTATAGACCCTTTCTCCATAAAGCCCTTTAAGATATGGACCAAAGGAATTATACCTTCTTTTCATTTTTTAACCTTTCTATTATTTTAACAAATTCTCTGGCTTTGTTGTGAGGGTCCTCTGCCCGCAGTATTGCCGATGCTACAGCTACTGCTGCAGCACCAGCCTTGAATATCTCTTCAAGGCTTTCCAGTTTTATCCCTCCAATCGCAACTACTGGTATGTTTACATTATCTGTTATCACCTGTAATCCAGCGGTGCCTTTGGGTATATCTGCATCTTCTTTAGTGGCTGTCGGATAAATCGGTCCATAGCCAATATAATCAGCACTGCCGTATTCTGCCCTTTTTGCCTCATCCATATTATGCGTTGATATTCCGATTATGCGAGGGCCCATAACCTTTCTTCCTTCATAAAGGGGAAGATCCTCCTGTCCTAAATGAACGCCATCAGCATCTACAGACAGGGCAATATCTGCGTAGTCATTTATAATAAGTATAGCTCTGTACTCTTCTGTGATTCTTCTCAATCTTTCTGCCTGATAATAGATCTCTTTACGTGTGAGATATTTCTCTCTATACTGAACCCATTTAATCCCTGCATCAAGAACCATTCTTACAGTCTCCTCGACTGCATATTGTGTAAATCTACTATCTGTTATAAAACATATACCACCATAGAGCATAGCAAATCCTTACTTTATGGTTAATTAATAATCCTAATTTAATTATCACAAAAAGATGCACGGGAATACAATAAAGAAGAGGTCATTTGGTTCGTCCACAAAGCAGTTCTGCCTTTTCCCTCAGTTTCTTTACATTATGGTAGGGAATTCCCAGTATTGTCTGCAACCTTTCAATATCCATCGATAAGATATCCTTTAAAAGAATAAAACCCTTTTTAATCAGAACCTCTGACAGTCTTTTCTGTATCCCTGAAATTATTGTAACAGGATAAAGTCGCTGATCCTCAACCATCCTCTCAAGGCCACCACCATGAGGATATTTCCAGCCTATTAATTTATACCCGGAGCACTCTGCATATTTGATGGCATCAGTAGAAAACCTCGTATTCGTTACAAGATATCCTGTGAATTTTTTTCCTTTGTATTGTTGCTCAATCATTGGCCTGAGATCCTCGAATCTGGAGTGTACATAAAGGGCATCCCTGGAGTTGGTTGTACGACCAGGACTATTATGGTATTTGCATTCAATCACCATAACCTCACTTTCATTTACTGCTAATACATCCACCTCATGTTTTATGCATCTGCCATCAATAATTAATCCTACATCTGTCTTATAACCATAACTCTTGAGTAACTCGGCAAAATATTTTTCAAAGGGATATCCTGTTGGCCCCAGTCTGAAGATGGCCTTCTTCAAAGAGTAACGAAGGCTGGAGGTGTGATTAAGCCTTTTTAGTTCCCTGTAGGCAAGTCTGTAGATGGTTTTTGTTTTAGTGTTGGAAGTGATTTCAGGAAGTATATTTTCTAATACCTTCTGTGCAAGCTCCTCACTTGCACCGGAGCGTTTCAGTGATGAAAGAAGCTTTTCTGGATCAAAGGGCTCAACCTCACCTGATGCTTTGATTATATCAACCATAGTATTTTCCTTTTAGTTATGATCACATCTGTCTAAATAAAACACTAACAAGGCAGGGCACCTCATAAAAATAATGCAATCCACAGGATTACTCTACAGAGTAATCTTTTCAATACCCTGTCCAATCATTCTGTTCCTCTCAGAAGTGAGAGGGATTCTGAAGAATCTATTTAACAGAGGGGCAACAGGTGGTTCATCAGGGCATTGATGCAATGGGATTTGATTATAACCAGACAGAGCCTTTTCAGCCTTAAGGTGATACATAAGTACGCTGGTGTTTGTCACTGTCGGTATTGCTACATGGCCTTCTTCACCACCTGTTGCCCCTTTTTTACTGCTCACTGCTTACAGCTTACCGCTCACTGTTAACTGTTGACTTCTGACTCCTGACTGTTGACTGTATTCACTGCCCCCTGCCTTCCATCTTCCCTATAGAATCTTTTTAGATAGCAGTGATCAACCGTAGTACTTCAATCTCACTGGCATCAATGCAATCTTTCCTGTACCATCTCTGTTGTCTTGCGAAAGTCTATCTTGCCGCTGCCCATCTTGGGCAGATCTTCTATAACAATAAAATGCTTTGGCAGGGCTATATTGGGTAGTTCCTTTGCTATCTTTTTTATTATCTCCTTCTCATTGATAGGTTTTGTAACAGCCACCACTATCCTGGCACCCTTTACAGGATCAGGTAACTCCACTACACAGCATTCCACATCAGCAGGCAAATACTTCTCAAGTACATTCTCCACCCTCACCAGGGATACCATCTCTCCACCGATCTTGACAAACCGTTTGAGTCTGCCTGCATGCCAGAGAAAGCCATCCTCGTCAAGATATCCCATATCTCCTGTGTCATACCAGCCCTTGCGTAGTCTCAGAGAAGTCTCTTCAAGATCATCAAGATACCCCTTCATTACACTGTCTCCCCTTACAAGAATTCTGCCCACCTTATTAGGAGGGCACTCCTCACCAGTTTCATAATCCTCTATCTTTACCTCCACTCCTGGTATAAGCCTGCCAACACTGCCGGGCTTGTTGGCATCAGGCGTGTTGACAGAAATCACAGGGGATGTCTCTGTGGTTCCATAGCCTTCAAGCAGTGTGATGCCATGTTTTTTTAAGAATCCCTCACGCAGGCTATCAGGACATTTGTCTGCACCACATACTGCAAGTCGTATACTTTTAAAATCCCCTTCCTCGGATCTCCTCAGATATCCCCATAAAAAGCTTGGTGTACCCACAAACATTGTTGGCTTTTCCTCTTTTATGATCTCGCATATCCTTCTGTAATCCAGTGGATTTGCATAGGTGATAATGGTCATGCCATGATAAATAGGTGTCCATAGATTCACAGTAAGTCCGAATACATGGAAATAGGGCAGGTTGGCGAGTATTCTGTCCTCTTCTGATAATTGTATTACTTTACTGAAGCCTTCTATATTGGAAAGTATGTTCCTGTGAGTCAGCTGGACTGCCTTTGGGTCTCTTTCGCTTCCACTGGTAAAAAGGATTACGCATTCCTCATCCGTATCACCTGAATGTACTGTCTTTTTAATCAGGCCCAGAGGAAGCCTGGAGAGAAGCAGTGCCTTTATTTTCTCTGTCTTTTTGATATTATCCATTATATCTTCAATGTAAACCATCCCCTTTACATGTGGACAGTTTATTTTATTTAGTAGTGCCCTTGAGGTAATAACGGTTTCAAAGTTACATTTTCTTTTGGCATACTCAACATTTTCTTTGGCACCTGTAGAGTAGTTTATCATCACGGGTATCTTGCCATTCATCAGTGCTCCTATTATGGAAAGGGCACACCCTGCAGAGGTGGGAATCATTATCCCCAGGTATCCATCTTTGTAGACCTTAAACCTGTTAGCAACTATCAGTGCCCCCATAAGTGCCCTTTCGTAGGAAATACGCCTGTTAGTGGTGCAGTCAATAAAGGCAAGTTTCTTTCCCTGCCTTTTTGCCTGTTCAATAAAGATGTGGTGTAACAGTGCCTTCATGGCTTAAAATTAATTTTTTATGCCTGATTTTTATAATATTCAAAACAGCACTTAATGAAACTCCCTGCGACTTGCCGCAGGGTATCAAAAAAACTAAAACAGGGATTTCTATCATTACCATACTAACTCTTCATCCCCGTGGCAAGACCACGGGGAATTCCGAGTTAAAATCTATAAGTAAGCTGGGCACTTATTATATTAACATTTGCATCAAAGGTGCCTTTAAGACCACCCCTGAGCAGGTCTTCTCCAGCAGGGGTTTTCCTTATCTCGGGGTCATTCACAAACAGATGGGCATAACCAAGATCGATGGTGAAATGCTTGCCAGGAGAGTACCCCAGCCCCACTGCCAACCACAGGCGATCACCGTCCGGTATTCTTGGGGTTCTGTAACGAGCTTCCTTGATGGGTGTTTCATCATAGGCAATGCCTGTTCTGAGGGTAAGTTCTTTTGATGCATAATAGCTCATGCCAAGGGAGTAACGGAAACTGTCACCCCAGCGTGTTGTTGTTACACTATCAGGCTGGTTGGGATTGTCAAACTGAAACCTCAATTCATCGAGCACACTCCAGCGTGTAAGTGTAACATCAGCCATTAAAGCCAGAGCAGGGGTCAACAGATGATAAAACCCGACTGAAAAGGTATCAGGAAGTATAATCTTTGCAGAGGCATTCGTATCTTTGAATACCGGTAAAGCTGAAAGTCCTGCGGGCACATCTGAAAAGTCTGCATCACCCTTTACACGATGTGTTATGCGTGAGCGGTATGAAATACCCATACGAGTTGAATCATTGAATTCATAAAGCACTCCGAAATTAAAACCATATCCCCAGCTATCTCCCTTCAGGGTCACATAGCCATCAGAGCCCTGTGGTGTCAAACCCAGTGCACCTGCAGGAATAACCGGTGCAAAGTATCCTATGGCATCAAGTGTGCCAAAGTCAATGGCACTGCTTAGTTCTGCCTTGAGATACTGGATGTTAAATCCTCCGGCCACACTCAATCTGTCAGTCAGTTTATATGCAATGGATGGATTTATATTGATTGTGAGCATATCTGATTTTATTGCATGATAACGGCCCACCCAGTCTTTATCATACTCTGTACTGAGGCCAAAGGGAGAGTTTACAGCAAAACCAAAATACAGCCTGTCAGTAAGAGGCCTGGCGTAATAGAAATTTGGTACATAGACCGTAACTCCTCCATCCCCGCCATTGTTACCCCTGAGTCCTACTCCGGTGATTCCCTGAAGCACATGGGTGGAACCTTTGTTCTTGAACTTTGCCTTCGGAATTATAACGTGTCCGCCTATTATAAATTGTGCATCTTTAATCCTTGTTATTCCTGCTGGATTGTAAAAAAGGGTGGTAGCATCCTCAGCTGCAGCAGAACCACCAGCATAGGCATTTCCCAGGCCACTTACACTTTGTTCAATAATTGCAAAACCTGCAGCAGAAGCATTGTCCTTTAGAGGAATAAACAGCAGAATAAAGAGGAAGAGTACTACAAAACAATTAATTGGTTTAACTCTTAGATGTTTACTCACGCGTTACCTCCTTTTGTTAAAAAGTGTTTTTTGACTGAAGCGAAACACCCCCTTACTGTTCTTTGTTTTTTCAAATCTATCTATTTTGTTTTCTTTTTCTTATTACTCGATTCTTTTTTATCTTCTTTCTTCTTCTTTTCCTCGATCTTTGATCTGGCAATGGAGAAATAGGGTGAAGAGGGATACCTTTCAACAATAAGGGAGTATTTCTTCAATGCCTCTTCTGTCTTATTCATTGACTCTAACAGACGTGCTGATTCATAGAGGGCAAGGTCTTTGAAGTATGGAGAGGATAATGCATACATCTTTTCAAGGTTCCTGAGTGCCGATTCTCTGTTTCCCTTCCTGATCTGGATCTGTGCAATCTCGTATAAACTCAGTGCGGTCAGTTCCTTGTTGCGAGGGAATTTCTTTACAAGGGTCTCAAGGCTCTTGAGTGCCTTGTCATCCTGGCCTTTCTTGAGCTGTACAAGGGCTATATAGTAAAGAGAGATTGCCTCGGGTTTTTTCTTATAGGCAAGCTGGAATTTCTCAAGTGCCTTATTCAGTGCCTCATCATCAGATAGTGCCGATGCATCATAGAGCTTATGATAGTATTTGTATCCTTCGTATTCAAGGGCATATGCCTTTTTGGCCCGGTCTTTAAAATAATAGGTAGTAAAGACAACAATCACTACGAGACTGAGCATAGCAACCACAAGGAGATGGACAAATCTTTTGTTGTTCTCATAGTAGTCTCTGCAGGTCTCTAAAAAGGAGTAAACCTCTTCCTCTGTAATATGTTTTTTCCTCTTTCGCTTCTTGATCGGCTTGGGCATTAATGCCTCCTTGTTCAAATAACAACTGACAATTAATTGGAACTAAGATCTTAGATTTTTATCAGTTTTTCTGCATTTAAGAATACATCTTTTATAATTTCTTTATCAAGTCCGGATGCAAGTAGTACCTTTTCAGCAAATACCCTTGTTATAAGGTCATCGGGGCTATGTGCATCAGTGTTTATAACAAGTGGTGCATTATACTTAACAGCAAGGCGTGCAACATGGCCGTTTGCAAGGCTATGTCCCTTTCTGGCAGTGATTTCAAGAGCTATCCCCTTCTCAGCAGCCAGCCTTACCTCCTCCTCGGTGATCAAGCCTGGATGGGCAAGTATGTCTGCCTCACCATCAATGGCAGCCCTGTTGGTGCCTTCCTTGACAGGTTCCACAAGGGTCTCACCATGAACCACTACAATCTCTGCGCCTAATTGTCTGGCATATCTTATCTTTTCAGGTATTAACTCTGGATGGACGTGGGTCAGTTCTGCACCCGGGATTACCCTCACAGACTGCACCCTGTTCAGCTCCTCGGCAATCCTGACAGTCCTGGGGATTATAAAGTCCATATTGGAGGAGTCCATATGGTCTGTGATTGCAATGGCTCTGTATCCGAAACTCTCTGCCCTCCTGACCAGTTCAGCAGGTATGAGTTCACCGTCACTGAAGATGCTATGGGTATGCAGATCAATCATAAACTAAATAAAATCATTGATTGTCAGCAGTGAATAGAAAGGATAGCCTTTCTTCTCTATATTCTCTCTTCCATTAAGTTCACATCTATCAATAATGGCAACCACAGCCAGTATCTTCAGACCTGCCCTTTCGGCAGCCTCAATCGCCTTGATTGTTGAGCCGCCTGTGGTAACCACATCCTCTATTATAACAACTTCATCACCCTCTCTTACATCTCCCTCTATCTGTTGACCTGTGCCGTGCCCCTTTGGTTCCTTTCTAATCACGAAGGCATTTATAGGGTCATTTACATCATATGAATAACGTGCTACTGCTGTTGCAATCGGATCAGCACCAAGTGTTAATCCACCCACAGCCTTTGGCCTGAGATTATACCTCTTCATCAGTTCATACACCAGCTTTCCCACAAGGTACTGGCCTTCAGGGGTATAATTGACCATCTTCAGGTTGAAGTAGTATTTGCTACTTGCACCTGATGAGAGCTTGAAGGCAGCATCCTTGCTGTATTTGAAGGCCTTTTCCTTTATCAGTTCAATCAGGCGTTCTCTTTCGCTCACCCTATCTCCTCCTCTTTATCTCCCAGAGTACAGTTTCCTGAAGTCCCTTCCTGAGATCATTTTCAGGCACCCAGCCCAGAAGCTCCCGGGCCTTTTTATATGAAAGGGCACTGCGATGCAGATCCCCTGGCCTTGCAGGACCCTTTGAAGGATTATCAAAGCGGGTATCTTTTGCATACCCATGCTCCCTCATTAGAGAGAGTATTTCCCGATACAGCTGCCCTGTAGTGGTCTCAACGGATGTACCAATATTGATAACCTCTTCAGAGCCTTTACCGAGGGCAAGAAGATTTGCCCTGACAACATCCTCAACATAACAGTAGTCCCTGGTCATACCATCTGTCTCTTCTGGATAATGGTATATGGTGGGAATCTCTCCTTTTATCAATTTATCTATGAATATGGCTACCACGCCTGCCTCACCATGGGGTATCTGTCTTGGTCCGTAGATGTTTGCATATCTCAAAACCGTATAGTCAAGCCCGTGCTGGTGTCTGTAAAAGCGGAGATACTGTTCTGAGCTGTATTTTGTTATAGCATAGGGTGAAAGCGGTCTGGGAGTTTCTGATTCTGTAGTGGGGATATTCTCTGTTTCACCATACACAGCACCACCTGTTGAGATAAATATGACCTTCTTCACCCCGTATCTCACCGAGTTTTCAAGAAGATTTATAAATCCAAGTATATTCACCCTTGCATCAAAGTCAGGGTCCTCCACAGACACAGGCACTGACATCTGTGCTGCATGATGATTGACTATGTCAGGTCTTTCAAGCTCAAATACCTTCTCAATCTCTCTACTCCTTACATCAAGCAGATAGAACCTTGC
>JAADHP010000144.1 GCA_013151785.1 Nitrospirota bacterium
TGGGAATGAGCCTGAACCACGGTGGTCACCTCACCCATGGTGCAAAGGTCAATTTTTCAGGTATCCTGTACAATGCTGTTACCTATGGTGTAAACAGAGAGGGGTATATAGACTATGATGAGGTAAGAGAGATTGCCAGAAAGACAAGACCCAAACTGATCATAACAGGAGCAAGTGCCTATTCAAGGATAATAGATTTCAAGATATTTTCAGAGATAGCGCAGGAGGTGGAAGCCTATCTGCTGGCAGACATCGCCCATATTGCAGGTCTGATTGCCGCAGGACTGCATCCCTCTCCGGTTCCCTATGCTGACTTTGTTACCTCTACCACTCATAGAGGGGTCCAAGAGGCGGATTGATAATGTGCAAAAAGGACTATGCCAAGAGTATTGATAAGATGATATTTCCAGGGATACAGGGTGGCCCCCTTGTACATGTAATAGCCGCAAAGGCTGTTGCCTTCAAGGAGGCCATGAGTGAGGAGTTCAGAACATACCAGGCACAGGTAATAAAAAATGCCAGGAGACTATCTGAAGAACTTATAAGGAGAGGTTTTAATATCATATCTGGGGGTACTGATAACCACCTGATGCTTGTGGATCTGACAAAAAAGAATATCACAGGCAGGGATGCTGAGAATGCACTGGATCTCTGTGGAATAACAGTTAATAAAAACGCCATTCCCTTTGATGAACAACCTCCAACCATAACAAGCGGAATAAGACTTGGCACACCCTGTGTTACCACGCGTGGAATGGGTGAGGATGAGATGGTGGAGATTGCAGAGATCATTGAAGAGGTGGTAAATAATTCAAAGGATGCCGAGGAACTGCAAAGACTGAAGGAAAGGGCCCTATCTTTAAGCAGACGTTTTCCCATCTATCAGTAAATACAGAACTTCCCATCCCTATATAAACTCATGTATAACCCAAATCCAGATGTAAGACAACTGAAAAACTACTGGAAGCAGTGGTATGGTAGAGTCTGAACGGTTTGGAATTTTGCATAAGATTCACCAGGAGGGTGAATCGCAAAATTCCCTCGGAAGCGGACAGGATGTCCGCTGAGAATAAGGGGCCCCCGGAAAATCGCAAGATTTTTTGGGGTATCTGGGATGTGTAAGACTCTACCATACCACTGCTGTAACTTTATTGCTGGATTTGGGTATAATTAATAACTATGAAATGTCCTTATTGTGGAAATCTTGACGACAGAGTTATTGATTCCAGGATGAGCAAGGAAGGAGATGTGATAAGACGACGGAGGGAATGTCTGAGGTGCGAGAAGAGGTTTACCTCTTATGAGAGAATCGAAGAAAGCCTTCCCATGGTGGTTAAGAAGGACAATCGCAGGGAACCATTTCAGCGTAGCAAGGTAGTGGCTGGCTTGAAAAAGGCATGTGAGAAGAGAAAGGTCTCCACAGATACCCTTGAGGCTATAGCCGACAGAATCGAAAAAACCGTTCTTGAAATGGGCGTAAAAGAGGTCCCCAGCAATCTGATCGGTGAAGAGGTTATGAAGGCCCTGAAAGACCTTGACAAGGTGGCATATATCAGGTTTGCATCGGTTTATCGTGCCTTTGAAGACATAAATGAATTCCTGGACGAAATCAAGGCCCTTTTTGAAGCTGAAAAGAAAGCAAGCCCTCCTACAAACTGATGCTGATCTGTGATGTTGTATTTCCACAGAAACTCTCCTTCCTTACCTACATGGTACCCGAGCCACTGGTGCCAGCTGTCAGGGCTGGACAGGTTGTGGATGCGCCGATAAGAGGAAAGGTAAAGAGGGGAATTGTATTAAGGGTATACAATAAAGATACCGTTGAAAACTCACTCAAATACATAGAGGGTATTGCCTTTGCCGAGCCTCTGTATTCCGAGGAACTGCTTTCCTTGATCGAATGGACTACCCGGTATTATTATTCCAACCATGGAACCGTTCTGAAAAGCACTCCTTTCAAGGATTTTATAAAAAAAACAGGAAAGATCAAACAGCGGAAACCCCAGCCTTTGAAATGGCATGTATCTGTACCAGAAGAAGACCGCAGGTTGGTGAAAAAGGTCTGCAACTCCAGGGGATACAGTACCTTTCTCTACAAAGCAGCAGACAGATTCCATGAACTCGGTTTTGTATCAATGCTTCTGGAGAATTTTCCCAGGGGGATTGTACTTGTTCCCGAGATCAGGGATGCAGAGCTGGTCTATTCATATCTGAGCAGCATTTTTGATGAACGGGTATGTATTTATCACAGTGGATTAAAGAGATCAGAGAGACACGATGTTCTCCTTGGGCTTTACGAAGGCAGGTATGATTATATAATTGGTACAAGATCAGTGGTTTTTGCTCCATTTAAAAGGCCGTCCTTTGTAGTCGTTATGAGAGAACATAATCTTTCTTATAAACAGGAGGAGGCACCACGATTCCATGCAAGAGATGTAGCCGTCATGAGGGGTTATCTTGAGAAGATACCTGTGGTGCTTACCTCTGTTACGCCTTCTTCAGAGACCTATGTCAATCTTTACAAGAAAAAATATACGTTGTTGAGTTCATCTGTCAGGAAGATAAACCCAGAGGTGTTTATCATAAAACAGGGAAGAAAGAAGGAATCTATTGCAAAGGAGATTATTCGTAGAATAAAAGCACTTCCCGGGGATGAGTCAATGCTTGCTATCATCCACAGACAGGGCTATTCGCTTTTAATCTGTGAGGAATGCGACACCATAGTCTATTGTGCAGAGTGTGAAAAACCACTTGTGATACATAAAGAAGGAATCGAGCCATTTATGCAATGCCATCAATGTGGAGAGAAGAGACAGGTTGTGTCTCAATGTCCAAGATGCGGTGGGTATAAACTGCAGTATTTTGGTGCTGGCATTGAAAGAATAGAGGAGGAGTTGAAGAGCATACTGGGAAGAAAACCCGTGAGGGTTGAACGTCTTGAATCGGTTCTATCTGGCGAGTTCAGTGAGAAACCGGTCATAGTGGGCACTTTTAACGCGAGAAGATTGAGCACTATAAAGGATATTTCCATAATAGTTTTCCTGACACCTGATGTGAGTCTGAACAGATTTGAGGTAAAGGCTGTGGAGCGATTCGTCCAGGATGTTTTTTACTTCAGAGATTTTCTCAAAGAGAAAGGTAAGATGCTTATCCAGACATCACTGGGCTGGCACAGGGCATACAAATATATAAAAAACTGGGACTATGACGGATTTATGATTGACGAGCTAAAAAGAAGAAGGCAACATATGCTTTATCCTTATATGAAGACAGTGAGCATAAGGTTCTCATCAAATAAAGGAGTTGCTCCCGAGTTTGTGGAAAAGATTGTTGGTTCAGATACCCGAAAGATAATCTGCTCTGGCCCCCTGAACCTGATTTATGATGCAAAGGGGCATTTAAAGGAGTTCCAGCTGATTATCAGGGGAAAGGATTCTAAAAGGTTAAGAGATATGGTAGTTGAGTTGATGGATTTTTCCAGAAAAAATGATTTAGACATTAAGATCGATGTTGACCCTGTGTTCATTTAAGATAAAGAGTGCTGTTTCAATATCCTTCTGTATCTGTGCCCTAAGGGCTTCTGGGGTGGGAAACCTTCTTTCTGCACGTATTCTGTCAACAAAATATACCCGTATATCCTTGCCAATGAGATTTCCCTTAAAGTCGAAGAGGTGAACCTCGTAGCTTGGCATGGTACCACCGAAGGTGGGATTCTTTCCTATATTTGCCACACCGTTATACAACCTTCCATCTAAAAGGACTTTTACAGCATAGACACCTTCTCGTGGAACAATCTCATTCTCTGTAAGTAGATTTGCAGTTGGTGTGTTGAGAATCTTTTCTCCTCTGCCCGCGCCTTTTATTACCCTGCCTGATATTGAATAGGCCCTGCCAAGCAGAAAAGAGGCCTCACAGACCCTTCCCCATGAAAGAAGCTGTCGGATCCTGCTGCTGCTAACAGTCTGTCCATTGATCCTGAGGCTTCTCACCACAGTAAAGGCATATCCATACTGCTTTGCCTTTTTCCTTAACAATCTTGTGTCGCCTTCTTTGCCTTTACCGAATCTATAGTTGTGGCCTACAATCAGGTGTTTGGTCCCGATCCTGTCAATCAGGATATCTTTTATGAATACCTCTGCCGGAAGCCTGGAAAAATCCTTGTTGAAGTCTATCAGTACCATTACATCTATCCCCATGGCACCTATGAGGCGGATCTTTTCATCAAGTGGAGTTAGAAGTTTCAGTCCTCTTTCAGGGGCAAGCACTCTCAAAGGATGGGGATGGAAGGTTATCACAATACTTTCAGAGGAAGGTCTTTTTGATTCTATTACCTTCCGGAATATCTTTTGATGACCAAGATGAACACCATCAAAGTTCCCTATTGTCACCACCGGGTCTTTAAATGGCCTGTCTATTGAATCTAATCCTCTGTAAACTCTCATAGTCCTTACAGTAATTTAAGATTTTATTTGCTGAGGTTATGTTCATAAGCGTCTTGTTTCTTATTGCCTAAAAACACTACAGAGTGATACAATTTCTTATGAGGATTATTCCTGTTGCTTTGTTTTTAATTACAATACCTATTATTTTATACTTTATATCCACAGAAAGGGAAGGGTTAGATATAAAGCATCTGGTCAGGGGCTCACAGATGAGCTCTGTAGACATAATACATTTTACCGAGAAAAAACAAGATTGGGATGCCCGGGTTGAAGAGGCGGTCTTTCGTCCAGGCAATGATATGGTGGATCTGAAACATGTAAGGCTCAACTATCCAGACAGGGATTTGCAGTTGCGAGCAAAGGACGGTCTGTATGATCTGCGATCAGGAAGGATACAATTAGAAAACGATATAGAAGGAACAATAAAGGGTACAGAGTTTAAATCAGCAAGGATCTCCTATAACCCTTTGAAAAACATAATTATTGCAAAGGATGGTCTGGTTATCAAAGGCAAGAAGTTCAGAATTACGGGCAATTCTGGTAAAATAATAGGGAACAATATAATGAAGGTTGAAGGGAATGTCAAGGCTGTCTTTTATAAATAGAGCATCATGTTTTCTGCTTGTCTTTTTCTTTCTTCTGGCTAACATCGCTTTTTCAGAGAACGGAGTCAGGGGAAACGATATATTTTTCTCGGATAAAGGGCCCATAGAAATAACCTCACAAAAGCTACAGACCTATAACAATTCCAATAAGGCAATATTCGAAGGCAATGTAATTGCAAAACAGGGACAGACAACCCTCTATGCCCAGTGGATGCAGGTCAAATACAATGATGATGGCCAGGTGGAGGAGATTCATGCCAGGGGAGATGTGAAGGTTGTGAAGTTAGACAGGGTGATCACCTCTGATGAGGTGGTATATTTCAGTAAAGAGGGGAAGATAGTTTTTACAGGTTCTCCTGTGGCAAGGGATAAAAAAAGTACAGTAACCGGTTCAAAAATGGTATATTATATTAAGGATGGCAGATCCATAGTGGAGAATTCCAGAGTTGTACTGAAGGGCAAGAAGACAAAGAAAGAGGACAAATAAGGTGAACAAAAGCCATATCCTAAGGGCTGAGGGGTTAAAAAAGACATATAAGGGAAAAGTGGCAGTAAAAGGTATCAGCATATCTCTTCAAACCGGAGAGATAGTTGGCCTGCTTGGACCAAACGGTGCAGGGAAGACAACCACATTCTATATGATCGTGGGCATGACCCGTGGTGACAGTGGCAGAATATACATGGATAATACAGATATCACAGAGCTTCCCATGTACATGAGGGCAAGGCAGGGAATTAGTTACCTCCCCCAGGAGCCTTCCATATTCAGAAGATTAACAGTAAGGGATAATATCAGGGCCATATTAGAGGTGAGGGGTTACAGTGACAGGGAAATAGACGAGGAGGTCGACAGGCTTTTGGATGAATTCCGTTTAAACGAGATAGCAGACCGGAAGGGAATTACCCTTTCAGGTGGCGAGCGCAGGAAGACAGAGATCGCGAGGACCATAGCTACCAGGCCTGTATTTATACTTTTTGATGAACCCTTTGCTGGTATTGATCCCATAGCAATTATTGAGCTAAAGAAGATGATGACATACCTGAAGAGCAAGGGCATCGGTATACTGATCACCGACCACAATGTAAGAGACACGCTGTCCATAACTGACAGGACATACATCATAAACAATGGTGAGATCCTGGACGAAGGAACTCCTGAGAAACTTGTAAAGAACAAAGAGGTTGTTGAAACATACCTTGGGGAGGAGTTTAAACTGTAATGGCACTTGAGACAAGATTAGATCTGAAGTTATCTCAAAAGCTGGTACTTACGCCACAGCTTCAACAGGCTATCAAGCTGTTACAATTACCGCAACTTGAGCTTACCCAGGCCATAAATCAGGAACTTGCCGAAAATCCCTTTCTTGAAGAGGTGCAGGATGAAGAAACACAGTTAAAGGAGAATGAAAAGACTGAAGAGGATTCGGAACAGGGCATTGAGGATGACCTTCCTCTGCCACTGGAAAGACTTATGAGTTTCAGGGTAGACGAATACTTTGAAGAACGCAGCAGTGATGGTCGTGACCTTGGATACTTTAATCCTGGTATTGAGTCACAACCTTCCTTCGAACAGTTCCTGAGCAACTCATCCACACTGTATGATCATCTGCAGTGGCAGCTCAGACTACTTCCCTTAGATGATAAGATAAAATCCATTGCAGAGGTTGCCATAGGGAACATTGACGAGAACGGTTATCTGAGGGCCAGTGAGGAAGAACTGGCCCAACTCTGTAAGGCTGATATCAATGATGTGAGAGAGACTATAAGGATTATCCAGGATCTTGACCCTCCTGGAGTGGGTGCAAGAGACCTCAGAGAGTGTCTGTTGATACAGATCAGAGCACTCGGACTTGGTAACACCCTTGTGGAAAGGATTGTAAAAAACAACCTTAGAGAACTGGAGAAGAGAAACTATAATGCCATTGCCAGACAATATGCCTCTCCAATTGAGGATGTTATGATGGCTGTTGAAATCATTTCCAGTCTTGACCCCAAACCAGCACGAAACTTCACAAGTCATGAAACCAACTACATTGTTCCTGATGTGTTTGTTTTCAGAACAGATGATGGCTACAAGATCACCTTGAACAATGAGGGAATTCCCAGACTCAGGATAAACAATTACTACAGGAGACTGTTGAACAAAAAAGATCTGTCCAAGGAAGAGAAGAGGTTCCTTCGGGAACGGTACAGGTCTGCTGACTGGTTGTTGAAAAGTCTTGACCAGAGAAACAAAACAATATATAAAGTGACGGAAAGTATTCTTAAATTCCAGAGAGAATTCTTTGATAGAGGTCCCCAGTATGTCAAACCCCTTAATCTCCGGGATGTTGCAGAAGACATAAATATGCATGAAAGTACCATAAGCAGGGTGACCCTCAACAAATACCTTGCATGCAGTCATGGCATCTTCAGTTTCCGTTTCTTTTTCTCCAGTGCCCTGAAAGGAGATAAAGGCGATGTTTCTTCCACAGTGGTTAAGGAGATGATTAAAAAGATAATTGATGAGGAAGATCCCAGGAAACCTTACAGTGATCAAAAGATTGCTGACATGCTGAAGGAGAAGAATATCAAAATCGCAAGACGTACTGTTGCAAAATACCGAGAAGAGATGAAGATACCTTCACATACCCATAGAAAAAGGGTTGATATCTGATAGAACATCAATAATTCTAACCGATAGGAGGAGTAAATGAACATTATCGTCAATGGCAGGAATCTGGATATCACACCGGCCCTGAGAGATTATGCAGAAAGCAAGGTTAAGAAGTTTGATAAGTATTTATCGGGTATCTCAGAGGCATCCATTACTTTAAGCGTTGAGAAGTTCAGACAGAAGGCAGAGGTGATGCTTAGAGCCAATGGTGTAATGATACAGGCAGAGAGCGAGACAGAGGACATTTATGCCTCTATAGACGAAGTGGTGGAAAAACTTGAAAAGCAGATAAAGAAACACAAAGGCAAAATATCTGCTCATAGAAAAGATAACCGTTCTTCCAGGAGGGCAGAGACATCAACGGTAATAGAGGAGCCCCTGGAAGAGCCAAAGGTTATCCAGAGAAAGAAACTGGCCATGAAACCCATGAGTCCTGAAGAGGCTGCCATGCAGATGGAACTGCTTGAGAAGGACTTCCTTATTTTTACCAATGCTGAAACAGGCACCATAAATGTTCTTTACCGCAGGAGGGACGGAAACTTAGAGCTTATTGAGCCTGCATAACAGAATGTACAGACAGATTATAATAATCACAGGGCTTTCAGGGGCGGGAAAGACTGTTGCCCTGAGGGCCCTTGAAGATGTGGGTTTTTTCTGTGTGGATAATTTTCCCATTGTATTGCTTCATGACCTGCTGAACGTATCCTCCAAAGACGAAAATATCAACAGGGTAGCAATAGGCGTTGATGTCAGGGAGAAGGCATTCCTGAAGGATATTAATGAACTTGTTGATTCGCTGAAGAACACCTTTCATGTTGAGATAATCTTCCTTGAAGCAGAACAGTCCGTTCTAATAAGACGATATAAGGAGACACGCAGACCCCATCCTCTCCAATCAGAAGGTCTAAGCATTGAAGCGGCCATGAAGAAGGAGATGGAGTTACTCTCCTCACTCAGGGAACTTGCTGATCGTGTGGTGGACACCTCTTCCCTTACCCCCCATCAGCTAAGGGCTCTGATCATGGAGATCTATGGCGGAAAAACCAACAG
>JAADHP010000234.1 GCA_013151785.1 Nitrospirota bacterium
TATAACGCAAAGTTAGACCGTCTATGATCCATATTGCTTGCTACTCCGTTGATAAGTTCGACACGGGCGGAGGAATCTTCTTCACAACAGAACCGATATCGATGATCCGAAATTCTGTATCCGCCAACACTGTACTAGCAAGTAGCTCAATATCCTTATCGTCGCGTGACATGATCCAGTATCCATAAACCGGCAGGTCGTCTCCAACCAAGCCAGTCCAGTATCCGACTGCCCGACCGTAATCGAGAAACTTTAGGATTGCAGTTCCGTGCCGATTTGTATTCTTGATCGTGCTCCGCCAAGTTCCCACTAGAGTGTCACCTTGCACCAAATGTGCACGTACGACCCATTTTGTCGGAACGCCGTGAGGCAAACCTGCAATAGGTTTTAAGGCTCTCACAACCACGGCCCTTCCAAGGCGTGGTTCGATACGCACGCAAAGGAATGTATTATTTCCACTCCGTTCAGAACCGGTCCCGCCTCCAGGTGTTGAACTCTTCGGATCAAATTCAGCGCTATACCAGCGGCCCCATATGCGATAAGGGAGGTCCTTAGCTGCCACATAATAGGCATATACCCCCCTAGCGAGCCAAGTTATCACACTTACAAGTAATGCGAGAGCAGCACCCCCTATAAGATTCGGCCAGTCTATCTGTTGTATCGAAGGGAACTCAAACATGAGAACACCTGTCAACGGCCTAACATTTCTTATCTTATTGTCTCAATTACGCAGAATTATATCAGAAAATATATTGGTTGTCAACACGCACAAATGGGAAGAGAGTTTTTAAACCAGGTGAGATTGACATTCCAATTGATATCAGGAAAACTGTAGACCCAAAGAAAACCATAGAAGAAATCAGGAAGTAAAGATTAACTCATGCAGACAGCGTTCGGTTTTTAAATATCTTATCTCAATTACACATAAGAGTGGAATATCTGACTATGGAGGTAATGCTGGGTGAGATTCTGGAGTTAGCAAGAAAAGAGCGATTATCCTCCTACGATGCCTCATACCTTGCTCTTGCCATGCGACATGGACTACCCCTTGCCACAAAAGACAAGGAACTACGAAAGTCTGCCAAAAGATGTGGAGTAGAGATATTTGCTTCTCGACACTAACTCCACCTTGTTCCTCTGTCTGGTTTATTAGGTTCATTATGCCCTGCAAGTTGTCCACAGGCACCGCAGATCTCGGCACCTTTACTCTTCCTTATTAAGGCAGTAATTCCACTATTCACGAGTATCTCCTGGAACTGTAGCACCCTGTCTTCATCAGGTCTTTTGTATTTTGCTCCTCTGTAGGGATTAAAGGGGATAAGATTTACCTTTGAGGGAATGCCCCTGAGCATCCTGGCAAGTCTTTTAGCATCATCAATGGTGTCATTAACACCTCTTAAAAGCACATACTCAAAGGTTATTCTTCTCCTTGGCTCAAGTGGATAGGCTCTGCATGCCTCAAGGAGCATTTTTATAGGATATCTCCTGTTTATTGGCATGATGGTATTCCTTACTTCATCGGTTGTTGCATTAAGGGAGATGGCAATATTTACTGATGGTGCCATCTCAGGGAGTTTCAACAGGTTGGGCACAATGCCTGCCGTAGAAAGGGTAATACGTCTCTTTGATATCCCTATAAGTCTGGTGATCCTCAGGAGGGCATCTGAAACCTCTTCTATATTTTGCAGAGGTTCTCCCATACCCATAAAAACAATGTTGGTTATTCTTCTATAAGAAATAAATTTCGAGACCTGTATGACCTGGTCAACTATCTCAAAGGACCTGAGATTGCGTTTAAGCCCTATAGTACCTGTAAGACAAAAATCACAACCCATGGCACAGCCCACCTGAGATGAAACGCAAAGAGTTAGACGGTCATCATCAGGTATAAGAACGGTTTCAATTGACAGTCTATCTTCAAGCTCAAAGAGGAACTTCTCAGTTCCGTCAGAGGCCTTCTGCCTTTCAAGAAGCTTCAGGTTGCTGATATATGCCTTTCTGGATAGTTGCTCCCGGAGTTGTTTTGAGAACTCCTTTATATCATCAATACTTTCTGCACCCTTTTCATATATGCGATGTATAAGCTGCCTTGCCCTGAAAGGCGGCAGGGAACAGGATACTATAAAATCCTGAAGCTCTTCAGGACGCAGGGCTTTAAGGTTAACCATTTTGTTCTCGGTTATTAGGTGCCTAACTCCCAACTATGAAGGTATTCTCTCTGTTGAGATGTAAGGGTATCTATCTTTATACCCATTGATTTCAACTTCAATTTAGCAACTTTTTTGTCTATCTCTTCTGGAACAGAATAGACACTCTTATCCAGTTTCCTGTGATTCTTTACAATATATTCTGCACAGAGTGCCTGATTGGCAAAGCTCATGTCCATTACTGCCGATGGATGTCCTTCGGCAGCAGAAAGATTAATAAGCCTTCCCTGACCAAGTACATATATCCTTTTTCCCCTGGGAAGGGTGTATTCCTCTACAAACTCCCTGATTAATCTTCTTGATTTTGCCAGTGCCTTCAATCCTTCCAGATCTATTTCAACATTAAAGTGTCCTGAATTGCAAACAATTGCGCCATCCTTCATAAGCTTAAAGCATTCCTGGGAGATAACATTTATATCACCAGTAACGGTAACAAATATATCACCTATTCGGGATGCCTCTTTTATGGGCATCACCTCGTAACCATCCATGGTTGCCTCAAGTGCCCTAAGTGGATCAACCTCTGTGATAATTACACGGGCACCCATGCCCTTTGCCCTCATTGCCACACCTCTGCCGCACCAGCCATAACCACACACCACAAATATAGCTCCAGCCATGAGCCTATTTGTTGCCCTCAGTATTCCATCTATGGTGCTCTGTCCGGTACCATATCTATTGTCAAAGAGATGTTTTGTATAAGCATCATTAACAGCAATAATGGGATACTGAAGCACACCTTTCTCAGCCATTGCCCTTAACCTTATCACACCTGTGGTGGTCTCTTCAGTGCCTCCAATAACATCAGATACAAGTTTCTTTCCCTCTTTATGAAGGGTGGATACCAGGTCTGCTCCGTCATCCATGGTTATATGAGGTTTGATATCAAGTGTTGCCCTTATATGTTTATAGTAGCTCCTGTTGTCTTCTCCCTTTATTGCAAAAACAGGAATTCTGGAGTATTTCACAAGTGCTGCAGCAACATCGTCCTGCGTGCTGAGTGGATTTGAGGCACAGAGTGTTACTGAGGCACCTCCTGCCTTGAGGGTCTCCATTAAATTCGCTGTCTCAGTGGTCACATGAAGGCATGCAGCTATCCTTATACCTTTAAGAGGTTTTCTTTTCTTGAAATCCTCTCTGATAATCCTCAGAACAGGCATCTCCATCTCTGCCCATTCGATTCTTTTTTTGCCAGCCTTTGCAAGAGACAGGTCTTTCACATCATATTTCATAGTGTATCTCCTTTCCTGAATTGTTATAATCCAGCCTGTTTTTTCAAGGATTCTGCCCTATCAGTCTTCTCCCATGTAAACTCCTCTTCATTCCTTCCAAAATGGCCATAGACAGCAGTCTTCTTGTATATAGGTCTCCTGAGATCCAGTGTTTCTATTATACCCTTGGGTGTAAGGTCAAAGTTGTCTCTTACAAGTTTTACTATATCCTGATGAGGGATCTTTCCTGAACCATAGGTGTCTACAAGTATTGATACTGGCTCTGGCACTCCGATAGCATAGGCAATCTGCACCTCTGCCCTTTCTGCAATTCCTGCAGCAACCAGATTCTTGGCTATATAGCGGGCCATATATGCCCCGGAGCGGTCTACCTTTGTGGGGTCTTTGCCCGAGAAGCATCCACCACCATGACGCGCAACACCTCCATAGGTATCAACGATGATCTTTCTCCCTGTAAGTCCTGTATCTCCCATGGGGCCACCGATAACAAACCTGCCTGTGGGGTTTATATGATAGGTAACGTTCTCCTCGTCAAGTAAGTCTGCGGGAACAATAGGCTTAATAACCTTCTCAATTATGTCCTCCCTGAGTTCCTTGAGGGTTATATCAGGGTTATGCTGAGCAGAGACCACTATTGAATCCACCCTGAAGGGCCTGCCTTCCCTGTACTCCACTGTGACCTGTGTCTTACCATCAGGTCTCAGGTAGCCCAGTATATCCTTTTTTCTTACCTCTGCAAGTCTCATTGCCAGCTTGTGGGCAAGTATTATGGGCAGAGGCATCAGTTCCTCTGTTTCATTACAGGCAAAACCGAACATCAGACCCTGATCACCAGCACCGCCAACATCAACTCCCATTGCAATGTCTCCTGACTGCCTATCTATAGCTGTAATTACTGCACAGGTCTCATAATCAAAACCATACTTTGCCCTTGTATATCCCACGTCCCTTATGGTCTCTCTCACAAGATCAGGTATGGGAACATAACAGCTTGTTGTTATCTCACCAGACACAAAGGCAAGCCCTGTTGTAACCAGGGTTTCACAGGCCACTCTTCCATAGGGATCATCTTTGAGTATTGCATCCAGTATGGCATCTGAGATCTGGTCTGCTACTTTATCAGGATGTCCTTCAGTAACTGATTCAGATGTAAAATAGTAGTCTCTTCTCAGCATAAACACCTCCTTGTTTTGGGTTTTGGATAGATAACTATTTTAACATTTCTATTTATTAAAAATAAAACCTGAACTTTTCCTAAATCCTGCGATAGAAAAAGGTCATGCACAAAAGCAGGCATACAGGTATTGCCTTTGAAAGGCTTTAGAAAATCAAAGAGGTTCACCAGGAGGGTGAACCTGATTTTCTCCTCGGAACATGGGGGCTTCCCGAAAAGTCGTATACTTTTTGAGGCAGACAGAGGTGGTTCATCATCCCATTGATGCAATGGGATTTTTAATTATAAAAAGAAAGACAGAGCCTTTTCAGCCTTAAGATGATGCATTAGTATGCTGGTGTAAGTTACTGTAGGTATTGCTACATGGTCTTCTTCACCACCTCTGTCTGCCTGTGAATCACTGCTGTAAGGTTGTTTATAGAATTTTATCTGTTTTAAAACTGGGGGAACTCTTGTTAAGGATTCCCTATTTGACAGAAATACTTACTATCATGTATCTTGAATAAGATGAAAGAAACCTCAAAACATAAAGAAGCAAAAAGGATTCGTGAGATTGTTTCTAATTTCTGGATTAGCAGGATAATACTGACTGCCAATAACCTCAGGGTCTTTGATGAGCTTGAAAAACCATTAACAGCAAAGTCAGTTGCCAAAAGACTTGCCCTGGATCCAAGAGCCACGGAACTGTTGCTAAATAGCCTTGTATCCTTAAAATTCCTCAGGAAAAAGGGCAATAGATTTATAAATACCTCTACAGCTTCAAAATATTTAGTCCGGCAAAGTCCCTTTTACCTTGGTGATATTATCAGGCATAATGAAGTCCTCTGGACAAACTGGTCGTATCTGAATGAGGTTGTAAAGACAGGCAAACCTGCAAACAAGGCATTTGAGCTTGAATCATTTATACTTGGTATGCACAACCTGGCCAGACTGAAAAAGGACATCCTGATAAAACAGCTTAACCTGAAAGGTATTAAGAGAATTCTTGATCTTGGCGGAGGGCCTGGCACCTATTCCATGGAGTTTGCTAAAAGAGGCAAAGATGTGTATCTTTTTGACAGGCCAGAGACACTTGAGATTGCAAGAACCCTGATTGATAAGGAAGGCCTGGGAGATAGAATTACCTTACTACAAGGAGATTTCCTTACAGACCCCATCGGCTCTGATTATGATATGGTACTAATGAGCCAGATATTGCATGCCTATGGAAAAAGGGATATCAAATCACTGCTTAAAAAAACCTGGAAGGCTTTAAACACCTCGGGTATCCTGGTAATTCATGAGTTTTATCTTGACAGTACCCTGACAGAACCTCTGACAGGCGCAATCTTTTCCATCAATATGCTGGTAAATACCCCGCAGGGCAGAACCTATTCTGTCAGAGAATTGAAAGAATTTCTGAAAGGCTCAGGATTTAAGATACTTGGTGTTCATAGACTTGATGATACTGTTTTGATTCGATCTCAAAAGAGGAGGTAATGACTGATGAAGATTGGACTTATCTCTGACACCCATGACAACATTGATCGTATCAAGGAATCCATTGAGATCTTTAACAGGGAAGGGGTTAAACTTGTAATCCATGCTGGAGATGTAACATCACCCTTTGCCTTGATTCCCTTTGAAGAGCTTAATGCCGAGTTTGTGGGCATCTTTGGTAATAATGACGGAGATAAAATACTCCTGAGAGAACGTTCACGCGGGAGAATCCATCGTCAGCCACATAAGATCACCTTTGAAGGAAAACGGATAATCGTATTGCACGAGCCTGACCTTGTGGAAGACCTTGCCCAGTCAGGAAACTTTGACCTTATAATCTACGGTCATACCCACAAGGCACGGGTTGAAAAGATAAACAATACCCTTATTGTTAATCCTGGAGAGGCAGGTCACTGGCTTTATGGAAAGTCAACCATTGCAATCGTTGACATTGATACCATGGAAGGCAGAATAATAAATTTAGATGGTTAGGCCATCGATTCTTTTGATTCCTGCCTTTATTGCAATATCCAGTGCCCTCCTGTATTCTCTGGAGGTTATTCTTCTGTTTAAAGGCGGATGCTCAAATGCCTCATAACAGGGATGGTACTGAGCCATTATATTAAGATACGTATTCTTTGATATCTCCTGAGCCAAAAATCTTACAACCTCTTCTGTTCCAGCCAGACCCTCTGGCAGCACAAGATGACGAACAAGAAGCCCTCTTATTGCAATGCCTTCCTCAATAATCAGATCTCCCACCTGACGATGCATCTCCTTTATAGCCTGCTTTGCAATATCGGGGTAATCCTCAGCAAAAGAGAATCTCTTTGCCACCTCAGGGTCTGCATACTTAAAATCTGGCATGTAAATGTCCACTATGCCTTCCAATATCTTCAAAGCTTCCAGTGATTCATAGCCACCACAGTTATATACAATTGGTATTGACAGTCCCTTCCCGATGGCAAGGGGGAGCGCCTCAAGGATCATTGGCATCTGATGGGTAGGTGTAACAAGGTTGATATTATGACATCCAATTGACTGAAGCTCTAACATTATCGAGGCAAGTCTTTCAGCACTAACCTCCATTCCCTCTCCCATATGGCTGATAGTATAGTTCTGGCAGTATATGCAGCCGAGATTACAATAGGTAAAAAAGATCGTTCCGGATCCATGTTTGCCAACAAGTGGATGCTCTTCGCCAAAATGAGGACCCCAGCTTGAGACTATTGCCTTAGAACCTGTTCTGCAGAATCCTCTCTCGCCCTCCGTGCGATCCACACCACATGCCCTCGGGCATAACCTGCAGCCCTTGATCAGGGCAAATGCCGCATTTATACGTTCTTCTATTTCACTGCTGGACAATCTGAGATATGATGGAGAAGCTCTATTTAACAAGTTTCTCTGCAATCTCCTTTGCATTCCAGACAATCCGTTTGATGGAATCCACAATCATCACATATACACCTGAAGACTTGGGAAGACAGAGCCCTTCTATAAGTCGCTCCTCGTGCAGGGTTGCAAATTCATTAGCTGTATGTTCGATCTCTTTTTCCGATTCAATGATATAGTTTGCAAGAAAACGGTTTCGTGCAAGCAGTAGATCACTGAGATTGGTTATTACCTCCTTTGTCCTGTTGAAGAGGAAATTCATCTCTGAAACCGCCTTGTCACTGAAAAGAAGGTTCTCCTTTACCTTGGTCTCCACAGCTCGATGCATCAACTCAAGGTTGCCAGCAATCCTTCCAAGATGGGACGGTATGGGAGCATAAAGTCGGGCTGTTTCATCCCTGTCAGACATAGAGATCAGATACTCTGTTAGCTCTCTTTCTCTTCTCTTGATCTCCTTGATAATCATTGCCGCCTCATGAAGAAATGCTTCTCTGCTATAAATAAAGGCATTATAAAGCAGGGATAATACCTCTTCGATCTTCACGGACAAATCATGGATCTCTTCCACTCTCCCCTTGCTTGGAATCCTTTCCATGATACCCTCCTTTCTAAAAGACATTTCGTCTCTTACTTAATTATATCACATAACCAGTAGTGTCCAGAATAATTTCAGATTTGTAAACAAGGCAGGGTGCCGAAGAAAAATAATGCTTACACATTTGAAAAAATAAAAAAATCCTTCTTAAACAAGGGGTAGAGGTGGTTCATC
>JAADHP010000113.1 GCA_013151785.1 Nitrospirota bacterium
TATGTCACTGTCGGTATTGCTCCATGGCCTTCTTCACCACCTGTTGCCCCCTTCTTACTCCTGCCTGTTTACCGCTTACTGACCTTTTAACCCATCCACCCATCTTACTCATTTACTCATTTACCCATTTACTCATTTACCCATTTACCCATTAACTCATTTACCCATTAACTCATCCACCGCTCACTGCTTACTGTGACAAAGGTGTGGGCCTTATTTTTCTTCGGCACCCTGCCTTTCGTTTCTCTTACTGAATCTTTTTGGACAGCAGTGATACAAGAAGTTCTCTAACCCGTATCAAATCCTCTTCAGTATCCACCCCCACGGTATCATAGGAGGTTTCTTTGATCTTTATCTTAAACCCCTCCTGAAGGGCACGTAACTGTTCGAGTTTCTCTGCAATCTCAAGCTCTGTGGGAGGGCTGTCTGTAAGCTGCAACAGGACATCCTTTCTGTAACTGTATATACCAATATGCTTGAAGAATCTGTAATTACCATCTGGCAGGCAGGAGAATCGAAAAACAACCTCTTTATCTGATTCATCTTTATTTAATGGGTTTATTGCAAACATATCTCTGTAAAATGGCACTGGCGAACGAGAAAAATACATGGCGAATCCTTCCTTATCAAACACTGCCTTTACCACATTTGGGTTCATTACATCAGCGATATTATCTATTTTCTTGACAAGTGTTCCCATATCTGCCTTTTTGTCCTCAAAAAGAATGGTGATCACATCATCTATCATATCAGGCATGATCATTGGTTCATCACCCTGTAGATTGACAACCACCTCTACAGACATATCCTTCACAACCTCTGCTATCCTGTCTGTCCCTGAAGGATGCTCAGGAGAGGTCATAACCACATCTCCGCCAAAGGCCATTACAGCATCAAAGACCCTCCTGTCGTCTGTTGCCACAATCACCTTCTCTGACAGTCGGGCCCTCCTGGCGTTTTCATAGACATGCTGTATAAGAGGTTTGCCATGGATATCAAGCAGTGGCTTTCCAGGAAGCCTTGTTGAGCCATACCTGGCAGGGATTACAACAATTGCCTTCATTTACTTATCCTCTGCAGTTATCTGCTTTTTAAAGGAGGGATGTATCTTCCTCACATCACCCACCCTCAGGGTGAACCTGTTTGAATCAAGATACTCAAGAAAGGGAAGTGCATATTTTCTTGATGTACCAAGGAGGTCTCTGAACTGACCCACTGTCATGGTATCGTTATTATTGTAAAAATCTTTAATCCTGTCTATCATGGTTCTGTAATCCTCGGTTCTTAAATATATTGAGTCTGTAAGTCTTACAAGTTCACCTTCTTCTGTCATCAGTCTGAGTATATCATCAATCTCTTTTTCTTTCATACCAAAGTACCGGGCAAGTTCATTTTTTGTGGGAGGCTGAAACCTCTTCTGCTGCATTAGATTCAGGATATCCTTTTTAAGCTCCTGGAAACCTTCTGTAACGGCTACTTTAAATCCCTTTAATCTGACCACATCCTTTTCTACCACAACATCATCAGTTATGGATAGTATTCCATCAAACAGTTCTGGCCTGATACCAAAGAGACCCCTTAAAACCTCCTTTGACATCCCTGTTTTTAGTGGATTGTTCTTGTGAAATCTCTCAAGGGCATCTATTATCCTCTCTTTTAGTGCCTTGTATGTATCTCCATGAATAAGGTTATTGTTATATTTGTAGATTTTCCCCCTGTCAAGAAGAGACTGCACTGCCCTCTCACACTCCCTGATGCCTTCATTTATCCAGCCTGCAATACTGTCAATGTTTATTCCTTTCAGTCCTGCTTTCCTGATCTTTGTCTCTATCTTTTCCCTCAGGTTGCCTCCCTCATAAACCACCAGGTCATCAAGTCCTTCCTTCTTTTTGCGCCTTCTTGCCCAGGGGTCAAGCACCACTCCTCCGCCGATGGTCTCCACTGGAGAGAATCTTCTTATTATGAATCTGTCTCCTGACACAGCAAGCACGGGTTCCTCAAGCCTTATCTGGCAGAAGGCCTCCTCTCCAGCCTTTAATTCATCATGATCATAGAGTATCACCCTTCCTACTACCTCTGATGTGGCCAGGTGAAAATGAATATTAGACCTGTTCTTTAATATTGGGGCATCATTCAGCAGGCTGATTCTGGCATCGATGTTATGGGTAATCCTGAACCTGCCTGGCAGCACCACTGTATCGCCCCTTTTGAGTGCCTTCTTCTCTACTCCCTGGAGGTTGATAGCAAGTCTCTGACCAGCATAGCCTCTTTCTATGGCCCTGCCATGGCTCTGAAGTCCCCTTACCTTTGACCTGATTCCCACTGGGAGTATCTCCACCTCATCATTTAATGCTATTGTTCCAGAAAGCACTGTTCCTGTGATCACTGTACCAAACCCTTTCAATGTAAAGACCCTGTCAATAGGAAGCCTGAAAAGACCATCAGCACTTTTGGGCTTCACCCTCATGGCAAGCTCATGAATCTTTTCCTTGAGCAATTCTATGTTTTCACCAGTTACTGATGACACAGGCACAATCTCAGCATCATGAAGAAAGGTTTCCCTTACGAACTCTTTTACCTCCTCTATCACCATCTCAAGCCATTCCTTATCAACAAGGTCTGTCTTTGTAATTGCTATAATGCCTGACTTGATACCCAGGAGATTGCATATTGCCAGATGTTCACGGCTCTGGGGCATGATGCCCTCATCTGCAGCAATAACAAGCACAACCAGATCAATCCCCCCGGCACCTGCGAGCATGTTTTTCACAAGCCGCTCATGGCCTGGCACATCTACTATACCAACACGAATACCATCGGGATACTCAATATCAGCAAAGCCAAGATCAATGGTAATACCCCGTTCCTTTTCCTCTTTCAGCCTGTCAGGGTCTATTCCTGTGAGTGCCTTTACAAGCTGGCTTTTACCATGGTCTATATGTCCTGCAGTGCCAAGGATTACGTATTTGCTCTCCACAGCCTTCACTCCCTTTTATATTATTATGATAAAGTTCATAGGAGTGGTATGGTGGAGTCTGAACGGTTTTGAATTTTGCATAAGATTTGCCATGGAGGGCAAATCGCAAAATTCCCTCGGAAGCGGACATGGATGTCCGCTGAGAATGATGTGTAAGACTCTACCATACCACTCCTTACAGCTGGATTTGGGTATTAAAATCAAGACAAATAATTTTACCATAAAAATACAGGAATTGTTTGTTTAGAATCTTAACACAGTAGTGTCCAGAATAATTTCAGATTTGTAAACAAGGCAGGGTGCCGAAGAAAAAGCACCACACCTTTGTCACAGTAAGCAGTGAGCGGTGGATGAGTTAATGGGTAAATGGGTAAATGAGTAAATGAGTAAAAGAGTAAATGAGTAAGATGAGTGGATGGGTTAAAAGATCAGTAAGCGGTAAGCAGGCAGGAGTAAGAAGGGAGCAACAGGTGGTGAAGAAGGCCATGTAGCAATACCGACAGTGACAAACACCGGCAACCCTATGTATCACCTCAAGGCTGAAAAGGCTCTGTCTGGTTATAATTTAAATCCCATTGCATCAATGGGATGATGAACCACCTGTTGCCCCTGCTATCAAACAGATTCTTCAGAATCCCTCTCACTTCTGAGAGAGGCAGGGTGATTGAATAGGGCATTGAAATTTAGGTTACTCTATAGACTAATCCTGTGGGTTGCCTTATTTTTATGAGGTGCCCTGCCTTGTTAGAATTTTATATTGGACAGGTGTGTCCTTAACATAGTGATTGACTATCCAGTCAACTTTATTGGCACACAGGTATTGCCTGCTTTTGTGCAGACCTTTTTCTATCGGCATTTCTGGGTTAGAAGTTGCAGTTTTTCGTCAGGGTATCTGTAGGCCGTCAAGGATGGAATAGATACTCTGCAGCGCTGGACTTTCCTCGGGAAGTTCAAATATGGGCTTTCCAATCATATCATACTCAAATATGGTACCATCCTGGGGGATCAGTCCTGCCACATGAAGCCCCAGTTGCTCTGCCAGGTCACGAAGCCTTTCTCCTTCTTCACCCATCACGCGGTTTATAATAAGCACCCGTCTTTCTATATCCAGCTTCAGCTCATCAATGAGTTCATCAATCCGTTTTGCTGTTTTAACACCCTTAACTGTGGGATCACTTACCATAATCAGGAGATTCACCCTGTGGGTGGTTCTTCTGCTGAGATGCTCCATGCCAGCCTCGTTGTCAATCACTACATAGGGGTATTTTTCTGAAAGTATGTCAGTGTATTTTCTTATTATATTGTTTGCAGCACAATAGCACCCGGGCCCCTCTGGTCTCCCCATAACAAGCAGATCAAACCCTTCTGCTTCTATAAGGGCCTGGTGGATCTGGTATTCAAAGAGTTCTTCCATACTCATTCCACCAGGCCTGTCAGTTCCAGAACGGATGGTCTCAAGGGAGGATTCTCTCAGGGCACCTACCGTGGTATGAACATCCACACCCAGGGCCTCATTAAGGCAGGCATTGCTATCAGCATCAACCGCCAGTATCGGGCCCCTTCGTTTTTCCTTGAGATAACGAATCGTCAGTCCTGCAATGCTTGTCTTGCCTGTGCCACCTTTACCAGCAAGGGCAATGAGATAGGACATGTGTTACTCTTCCTGATCCTCAGCCTCTGGAATCATTGCCACAGGCTCTCTCTTCACAAAGGTATTTCTGTAGCGCTGCATTCCAGTGCCAGCCGGTATAATTCTGCCCATGATAACATTCTCTTTAAGGCCCCTCAGTTCATCAATCTTCCCTTCTATTGCTGCCTCAGTAAGCACCCTTGTGGTCTCCTGGAATGATGCAGCAGCAACCCAGCTGTATGTACTGAGTGATGCCTTTGTGATACCAAGAAGCATTGGTTTTCCAGTGGCAGGTTTGCCTCCCTGGGCCCTGACTCTGTCGTTCTCCTCAAGAAACTCTATTCTGTCCACCTGATCACCTACCAGGAATGTTGTATCTCCAGGGTCCTCTATCTTTATCTTTCTCATCATCTGTCTTACGATTATCTCGATATGCTTGTCATTTATGCTAACGCCCTGCAAGCGGTATACCTTCTGAACCTCATCCACCAAATAGCGCTGCAGTTCCTTGGGGCCCAGGATATCAAGTATGCTGTGGGGGTTTACAGCACCATCCATCAGCTGCTCCCCTGCACGAACCCAGTCACCGTCATGCACTGTAACATGTTTGCCCTTGGGAATCGTATATTCCTTGACAGTGTCACCAGATTTGACAACCACCATCCTCTGTCCTTTTGGTGCGCTTTTGAACTCCACAACACCATCTATCTCAGAAACAATGGCATGCTCCTTTGGCTTTCTTGCCTCAAAGAGTTCTGCTACCCTTGGCAGACCGCCTGTGATGTCTTTTGTCTTGGTGGTCTCCCTGGGAATCTTTGCAAGTATATCACCTGGTTTAACAATATCTCCCTTTTCCACAAGTATATGTGCTCCTGCAGGTAACAGATACCTTGCAGGATGGTTGGTACCCGGTATCTTCAATGTGGCCCTGCCCTGTTCATCCTTGATAGAGATTCGAGGCCTCATGTTTGCAGGATAGTCAATGATAACCTTCTGACTGAGACCTGTTACCTCATCAACCTCCTCCTTGACAGTAACGCCCTCAACTATATCACCAAGGGCAATACGACCTCCCACCTCTGTCAGGATGGGAACCGAATAAGGGTCCCACTCAACAAGCTTCTGACCAACCGATACCTTATCACCTTCATTTACAAGTACCCTTGCACCGTAAACAATATTGTACTTCTCCTTCTCTCTGCCCTGCTTGTCAACAATGGCTATGGTGGCATTTCTGTTTAATACAACAAGAATGCCTTCCCGGTTTCTGACAGCATTGAGATTGGAGAACTTGACCACTCCTGAGTGCCTTGCCTCAAGCACTGCCTGCTCAACTGCCTTTGTAGCAGTACCACCGATATGGAATGTCCTCATGGTGAGCTGTGTACCTGGCTCACCAATCGACTGAGCTGCAATTATGCCAACAGCCTCGCCTATCTCAACAGGCTCACCCCTTGCCAGGTCTCTTCCGTAGCATGTGGCACAAACACCGAATCTTGTAGTACATGTAAGAACAGATCGGATCTTCAACCTGTCTATACCAGCCTCCACTATCTTTCTTGTTGCCTCTTCATCTATCTCCTTGCCTGCCTTTACAAGTAACTCTCCTGTTACAGGGTCTTTTACATCTTCACAGGCTGTTCTACCAAGTATTCTCTCTTCAAAGGGCTGTATAATCTCTCCACCCTCTATCAAAGTAGTTACAACAATACCGTCATTGGTACCACAGTCTTTCTCTGTGATGATTACATCCTGTGCAACATCAACAAGCCTTCTTGTGAGATACCCGGCATTGGCTGTTTTCAGGGCCGTATCAGCAAGACCCTTTCGTGCACCATGGGTTGATATGAAGTATTCCAGAGGACTCAGACCCTCACGGAAATTGGCAGTAATAGGGGTCTCGATGATCTCACCCGAGGGTTTTGCCATAAGTCCCCTCATGCCTGCAAGCTGTCTGATCTGCGCAGCAGAGCCCCTTGCACCTGAGTCAGCCATCATGAATATACTGTTGAAGGAACGCCTTTCCTGCAATTCATCTTCAGCTAATTCAACACCGTCCTCAGCACCCAGTTCCCTCATCATCTCTTCAGCCACCCGCTCGGTAACATTCGCCCATATATCAATCACCTTGTTATAACGTTCACCCTGGGTAATCAATCCATCCGAATACTGTTTGTAGACCTCAAGCACCTGTTGCTCAGCCTCTTTGATAAGCTCAGCCTTTTTGCTTGGAATATGCATATCCTTTATACAGATGGAGATACCAGACCTTGTGGCGTATTCAAATCCCATTCGTTCCAGATTGTCAAGGAATACAACCGTCTCCCTTCTACCGATCTTTTTGTAGGAATAATCTATGAGATTCTGGAGTTCCTTCTTGGTAAGAACCTTGTTGATCAGGTCAAAGGATATCCCCCTGGGAACAATCTCCCAGAACAGGACCCTTCCCACTGTTGTATCCACAAGCCTACCATCAATCCTGACCTTTACCTTTGCATGCTCTGACACCACACCAGCATCGTAGGCACTCCTTAGCTCCTCAGGGTCTGCAAAAACCATCCCCTCGCCTTTGGCACCCTTCCTCTCCTTTGTAATGTAATATACCCCAAGGACCATATCCTGCGTGGGATACACTATAGGCCTGCCATGGGCAGGGGAGAGGAGATTGTTCACTGACATCATCAGTACCCTTGCCTCAATCTGTGCCTCAATTGATAATGGAACATGCACAGCCATCTGGTCACCGTCAAAGTCTGCATTATAGGCTGTACATACAAGGGGATGCAGTCTTATGGCCTTGCCTTCCACAAGCACAGGGTCAAAGGCCTGTATACCCAGCCTGTGCAGGGTGGGTGCCCTGTTCAGGAGCACAGGGTGTTCCTTGATTACCTCTTCAAGGGCATCCCAGACCTCGGGTGTTTCAAGTTCAACAAGCCTTTTTGCCTGTTTAATGGTTGTGGCATATCCCTTTTCCTCAAGTTTATTGAATACAAAGGGTTTGAACAGTTCCAGGGCCATGATCTTGGGAAGCCCACATTGATGAAGCTTCAGTTCAGGGCCAACCACGATAACAGAACGGCCTGAATAATCAACCCTTTTGCCAAGGAGATTCTGTCTGAAACGGCCCTGTTTGCCTTTTATCATGTCACTCAGGGATTTCAGCGGCCGTCTGGAAGATGCCTTCATGGCCTTTGTGCGTTTGGAGTTGTCAAAGAGCGCATCCACTGCCTCCTGTAACATCCTCTTCTCATTCTTGATTATTACACTTGGTGCCTTCAGTTCCATGAGCCTTTTCAGCCTGTTGTTTCTGTTGATAACCCTCCTGTAGAGGTCGTTAAGATCAGAGGTGGCAAACCTTCCACCGTCAAGATGAACCAGTGGTCTCAACTCAGGAGGCAGCACAGGTATCACATCCATTATCATCCACTCCGGCTTATTGCCTGATTTCCTGAAGGCCTCTACTACCTTGAGTCGCTTCGTAAGTTTCCTCTTCTGACCTATGGATGAGGATGCCTGGATCTTTTCCCTTAACTCTGCACTCAGGGCATCAAGGTCAATCTTCCTGAGAAGTTCCCTGATGGCTTCGGCACCCATACCAGCCTTGAAGGCAT
>JAADHP010000014.1:0-1539 GCA_013151785.1 Nitrospirota bacterium
TTTTTCGGGGGCCCCTTATTCTCAGCGGACATCCAAGGCCTCTGCCCCAAAAAGTCTACGACTTTTCGGGGACCCCGCTTCCGAGGGAATTCTGCGATTCTGGGGTCCCCAAAAATCCCTGATTTTTGGGGCTGTCCCCTCCAGGTGAATCTAATGCAAAATTCAAAACCCTTCAGACTCCACCTTACCACTGCTTTCATCAGTTCTTTGTTATTCCTACAGATGGATGTGGGTTCAATATAATATGTGTCTCATTTTGGGGAGCAGATTATTTTCCAGTAAGCATATCTCCTGTGACAATTGTTACTGAAATTCACTACCCAATAGATTATATTGTTACTCAAAGTCCAGGGGTTTATGTGTTGTCATTTATTAGAACATATCCGAAGAGTCTGCAGGTAAAGCTTCTCTGCATCCTCTTTTTCGGGATAGTGGTTACTGTAGCGGTTTTCTTCTGGGTCCAGTTGGAGAATACGAAAGACCGTATCCAGGATGATGAGAAAAAGAACATGCAGTTACTCTCTTCGGTGCTTTATTCCATCCTGGAGCAGACAATGGCAAAGGGCAAAATAGATGAGGTTTCCAGGGCACTAAATGTTATTGCCATGAGTCCATCCATTACGGAAATCGAGATTCTTGACAGGGATATGAACGCACGCTTCAACTCAGAAAACAAAAGATCCACAGATAAAACAAGTCTCTTTACAATACCCATAAGACCACGCCCTGTATGCAGGGGATGTCATGGTAATCCCGATCCTATTGGATATCTGAGAATCGGCTTCGACACCACCACCTATGAGAAGAGATTTTACAGGGAAGTATCCATAACTCTGGGTACATCTGTGGCTGTTCTACTCACCCTGACTATCCTGGTGTACATATGCCTTCAAAAAGGAGTATTCTCCCGCCTCCAGAAGATAAATGTGGCAATGCAGTATTTCGGTAGAGGCAATTTCAGGTATCGCATAAGTGTCAAGGGAGAAGACGAGCTTAGCACAATGGCAAGGGTATTCAACGAGATGGCCAGAAATATATATAAAATCAATTATCGTTTATACAAGGTCTCAGAGTTTCCTACCATTATCAACAGGTGTCTGTCAGAGGATGATGTCTACAACAAGACCATCGAATTTCTCATGAGATTTTTTGAGATTAATGGAGTAGCAATTATACTGAATGAGCAGGAGGAAACAGTGGTGGCTTCCGGAGGTAAAACAGAGGGTTTCTTGTATATAGAACCTATACTGATCAAGGAAAAAGAGATTGGTAGTATCAAAATATCTGTCTCAAGGGACTTTACAATGGAAGAGTTGTCTGCTATCAAGATCGTAACATCCTCTGTATCAATGGCGCTGGAACGGATAAAACAGTTCAGCACCTCCTGAATTTTCGGTTGAGTTAGAGGCGGATTTTAACCAGTTTATTCTATTATAATATTATATATAACCCAAATCCAGCGATAAAGTTATAGCAGTGGTATGGTAGAGTCTTACACCTCATTCTCGACGTGCATCCATGCACGTCTCCGAGGGAATT
>JAADHP010000014.1:1560-9771 GCA_013151785.1 Nitrospirota bacterium
GGTGAATCTTGTGCAAAATTCAAAACCGTTCAGACTCTACCATACCACTGCTTTCAGATATCCATTGTTATTCTTACAGCTGGATTTGGGTATAATATCCCAAATCCAGGAGATAAACTGTTTTTCTTCATCATAACATCAGGATTTGGGTAATAAGTTAGTTGAGTAAACACACTGAAATAGACGAGCTTATACAGGCTATAGTGGGAGGCGAGGCACACCTCTCTGTAAGCCTTGCAGAAAGGCTTATTGCGAAAGGCCTTACCATAGAGTCTCTCATACAGGATGGTTTAACTGCAGCGTTGCAGTCACTCAATGCAAAATGCACAAATGAGGAGTTTAATCTTCTTGAGATCGTACTTGCTGGCAGGGCTATGATGGCTGTAATGGACAACGTGGTTGCACGTTATCTGTCACCTTCGAAGACCGTGGTTTCAGAGCCTGACAGAACCATTCTATTAGGGACAATAGAGGGTGATATCCATGAACTTGGAAAACATGTTGTAAAGATGCTTCTCAGGTCAAGCGGATACAGGGTGATTGACATTGGAAAGGATATAAGACCAGAGGAGTTTGTGGACAGGGCAATCCAGCAAAATGCAGGTTATATAGGTGTAAGTAGCCTCCTGACTCCCACCATACCATCGATCAGAAGGATAAAGGAATTACTCCATAAAGCAGGCAGAGAGGATATCAAGGTAATAGCAGGTGGCGGTGCAATACAACAAACCACTAAAGGTGATCTTAATGTGGATTTTGTAGCCCGAAGTGCATTTGATATTCTCCATTACCTTAAAAATCTGAAGAGTGAGGCCTGAATAAACCAATGACATCCTACGAAAGAGTTATCAACAGTCTGAAAAAAAAGCTGACAGACAGGGTCCCGGTGGTGCCGGAGGTGTTCGGAGTCACAGCAAAACTCTGTGATTACAGCCTCTATGATTATGTAACCGATGCGTCTAAACTTGCAGAGAGTCAGTTAAGGGCAAGAGAGGTTATAGGTCATGACATGGTATTTGCCTTTGCTGACCTTGCGGTAGAATCAGAGGCCATTGGATGTGAGATGATCTACAAAGAAGATACCTATCCTGCGGTAAAACAGCCTCTGATAAAAAACACGGGTGACCTGGAGACACTTGCTCTCCCCAACCCTTTGAAAGATGGCAGAATGCCCGTTGTGATTGAGGCATCCTCTCGTCTGAGGGATGCAGTGGGAGACACATGTATTGTTGCGGCATGTGTAATGGGGCCTCTGAGTATCGCAGGACAGATCATGGGCATTGAGAACCTCCTCTATCAGTTAGTGGATACCCCTGATGCAGTTGAAAAGGTTCTGGACTTTACAGAGGAGGTGACAAGAAGATATGGAAAGGCACTGCTACAGGCAGGTGCCCATTGTCATATCCTCTTTGACCCTGTAGCCTCGCCCATGGTGGTACCTCAGGAGATATTTCTCAGACTGGAACTACCAAGACTAAAAAAACTTTTCAAAGAGTTCAAGCAAGAAGGGTCCCTTATATGCTGGCTCAGTATTGCAGGCAACACCAGAAAAATTCTTCCCTACTACAGGGATGCAGATGTGGAGCTTGCTACTGTGGATTACACTGTATCCCTCTCAGATGCCTGCAAACTGGTTGGAGATCTCGCAGTTAATGGCAATCTGATGCCTTTCAGTTTTGTTTCCCACAGCCCCGAGAAGATAAAGGATACCGCAAAGATGTGTATCAGAGAAACAGCCAACAAAAGAGATTATCTTCTTGGCTCTGGGTGTGAGATACCTGTAGAGGCATCCATTGAAGGCATAAAGGCCCTTGTAGAGGCATCTCATGAACTCAGTTATTCAGGTAACACAACTGATGAAAGAAAAAAGAACTGATATGTCTCATCACATTAGAGAGAGAAGCATAACCGAGCAATGGGTCAGTTATGCTCTGTCCACAATAATAAAGCTGAGCAATATTATTGGATATCTCCCCGGAGACGTTGAGAAAACCCTGAAGACAGTAACAGAAGAGATATATCATCTGTTCTGTCCCCAGTTCTGTTGTGTCTATATGGCAGGCGAAAAGGGCTCCCTTGAGCCTGTTACATATAAAGGGCTTGGAGATGACATACCTGATCTGCATATTGATGACTCAGTGGAGGCATGTGCTGCTTTGAGGGATGGGCTTCCCTTTGTGGCCTGTGAGGATACCAGGTGTCCTAACAGGAAGCTTTTCAGTGCACCAGAGTTCAGCCATGTCTGTATGCCCATGCTCTCGGGCAGTGAAACCTATGGTGTCATATCGGTTACATTTCCATCAGGAAGAAATCTTGGCAGAAACGAGATAGATGTTCTCCTGTCAATCACATGTCAGACATCAGCGGCTATTCAGAGATATCGCCTCTTTGAAAATCTCAGGAAGGAAAAATCAGAGATGGAAAAGGCCTACAAGGAGATAAAACGGCTCAACAAGACCCTCAGGGGTAAGATCAAAGAACTGAAACAGACGCAGCAGAAGCTGATACAGTCAGAAAAACTTGCTGCCACTGGAATGCTCTCTGCAGGACTCTGTCATGAAATAAACAATCCCCTGAGTGTAATCCTGAACAGGATCGAGTGTCTGAAAATGGAGTCAGAGGAACTGACCCTTCCTGAGCAGGTTATGAGAGACCTGGATGTAATCTACTCAAATGCCTCCAAGGTATCAGGAGTTGTCCAGAACCTCCTCATATTCTCAAGACACCATCCTGTAAGGTTTGATTATACAGAGGTAAAACCACTGCTGGAGAAGGTAATCTATATGCTTGATGACGAACTCAGAAAGGGCAGATGTGCTGTACACCTCCAGGTTGATGATACATTGCAGAACCTCTATTGCGACAGAGAACGAATCGAACATGTATTCACTAATATCCTTTCCAATGCCATTGATGCAATGCCAGAAGGCGGAAACATCTATATACACTCCCGTCCCTCTGAGGACAGAGAAGGCTATCTTGAGATATCTATAAGGGACGAGGGGAAGGGTATTCCAGAGGAACATCTGCACAGGATATTTGACCCCTTCTTCACCACAAAGAAACTTGGAAAAGGAACAGGACTTGGACTCAGTATATGTTATGGCATTGTAAAGGCCCATAAGGGTGAAATCCGTATAAAAAGCTCACCAGACAGTGGAAGCACCTTTACTGTTGTGCTTCCCAGCAGGGAAGAGGCAATTAAGAGATGAGACAGAAAAAAAACCTGCCAAAGGTGCTGGTTATAGAAGATGATATGCAGATGCTCGAGAACTACTCAAGAATCCTGAGAAGATTCGGCTATGAGTGCATCATGGAAACCACCAGCACCCATGCCATTGAGAATCTCGAAAGTCTAATGCCAGACATCATACTCACAGATCTCAGAATGCCCCATGGTAGCGGGTTTGATGTCATATCTGCAGTTCAACGCTACAATCCTGACATACCGGTGGTGTTGATAACAGCCTATGCGGATATACCTACAGCTGTGGAGGCAATCAAGATGGGAGCCTATGATGTAATAGCAAAACCCTTCACATCAGAGCAACTGGAGATTGTGATCGAAAGGGCATTGAGACAGAAGTTGCTGAAGGACGAAAACAGAAGACTGAGAGAACAGTTGAAGGGTACCATTGGTGGGGAGCTTGTTGCCAAGAGCCCTGCAATGAGAGAAATATTGGGGCTTATAGAACGGATAAGCCGGACAGAGGCCAATGTACTTATAACAGGAGAAAGTGGTACAGGCAAAGAGATGGTGGCAAGGATGATCCATCAGAAAAGCCAGAGGGCACACATGCCATTCATTCCTGTGGACTGCGCAGCCATACCAGAGAACCTTATTGAAAGCGAACTCTTTGGATATGAAAAAGGTGCCTTCACTGGTGCTACAAACAGCAGGGAGGGACTCTTTGAGGCAGCAAATAACGGAACCGTATTCCTTGACGAGGTTGGTGAACTTCCAGTAGTCATGCAGTCGAAACTCCTGAGACTGCTACAGGAGCGAAAGGTTAGACGGCTGGGAAGTAACAGGTTCATATCATTAAATGTAAGGATCATATCAGCCACCAACAGAGATCTCGGCAAATCAGTGTCAGAGGGGCTTTTCAGGGAGGATCTCTACTATCGTCTCAATGTGATCAATATACATCTGCCTCCGCTCAGAGAACGGAGAGAGGATATACCTGTGATGGCACTTCATTTTCTGAAACAATACTCTGTGGTATATGAAAAAAACATCACCAGTATATCAGCAGAGGTTATGGAATTGCTTGAAGGATACAGATGGCCAGGCAATGTCAGGGAACTCCAGAACCTTATAGAACGAGCCGTTATACTCTGCAATGGCGAGAGGCTCACCCTGCAGGATATCCCTGGCGAATTTCACACAATGAAGAACGGGATGATTTCTGAACTTACCCCCTACCAGAGTGCTAAAGAGGCCTTTGAGAAACAGTACCTCCAGAAACTCATCAAAAGCGTCTCCGGAAATATCTCCAGGGCTGCCCGTGTGGCCGGGCTCAACAGGAGAACAATCTACAGGCTCATGAAAAAACATGGCCTCTGAACAGATACATGTTGTGACATTAACGCCACATGAGACATTTATGCCCCAACCAGAGATAACCCCTGTATTTTAAAAACATTTTCGCAGAAAACCCGGATTCAGGTGAGGCATTTCTGCCTCACCTGAGAAGAGACACAAAACAGAATATCTTTTATTTTCAACATGTTTTTCCAGAGGCATGGAATTTGTTTTTAAAACCAGAAAAAGGGGAGAAATTTGGAAGTGGATATTATTGCCCAGTTAAGAAATCTCGAATGTCTAAGCCTGTTGGATGAAGAGAGTCTCCAGTGGATAGCAGAGGTTACCAGAAAGAGGATACTCTTCAGAGAGGAGGCGCTCTTTGGGGAAGGAGAGAAAGTGGGCTATCTCTATATGGTTTGTTCAGGTAGTGTGAAACTGTTCAAGATCTCTCCCGAGGGCAGGGAGTTGATAATAAAGATTGCCAGGGCTGGTGATCTTTTCGGATGTGAGTCACTCTTCAGAGAGGATAGATATCTGATGAGTGCAGTGGCCATGGAGGAGTCAGAGGTCATCCTTATGCCTGCAGAGAGATTCAAGGAGGTGTTTATCTCTGAGAGTGGACCTGCGGGGTTAAGACTGCTGGAGAGCCTGACCAGCTGTATCCAGCAACTTATTGGATTGATTGATGATCTTGCCTTCAAGGATGTAGAGTTAAGGATACTGGATAAGCTTTATGAACTCACCTGCCATTCATCCCTGTCTGACACGATCACGGTTCGTCTTACACACCAGGACATGGCGTCCATGGTTGGCACTGTCAGGGAGGTGGTCTCACGGACAATGTCTAAACTAAAGAGAAAAGGAGTTGTGGTGGAGAGCACAGTAAGGGGATTCAGGGTGGACAGGATAAGGCTTGAGGAGTTGTTACAGCAGAGATATTCCTATATAAAGGTCTGACAAGTACTCAATTTATGATTTATACCTATCTGATTAAAAAATAAAATCAACCCCTGATTTTGAGTGATATAAGTTACTGTGATCATTTTTAAAGACCCATAAAATAAAAAAATGAAAAAGGGGAGGAACTTGTTTTTTATTGTCATTTTTGTCATTGCTCATCTCTCAATTTGCAATGCAGATGAGACAATCAAACTGGCACAGATGCCTGCTGTGTTTGCTTCCGAGCTTTATCCATGCAATTCCTGCCACAGAGAGATGGAAGTGAACCCGAAGAAGAGACATTTACAGTTTCATGAAAAGATAAATATAGATTCACATGCTGACGGGGTATTCTGGTGTCTTGACTGTCATGCCCCTGATAACAGAGATAAACTGAGACTCATAAATGGTGAACGGATTGGCTTTACAGAGGTATACAGACTCTGTGGTCAGTGCCATGGAAGTATCTACAGGGACTGGAGGGCAGGGGTACATGGTAAAAGAACAGGATACTGGAAGGGAACCAAAAAATACCTCTTATGCACTAATTGTCATAATCCTCATAATCCTCGATTCAGGAAAATAAAACCCGAGAGGTCTCCCATGAAACCCGTAGAAACACTCAGGTGAAAAGCCATGAAAAAAAAGCTCCATAGAAGAGATTTCTTGAAACTATCCCTTGCAGGACTGACAGCAGCATCTCTTTCAGGATGCGCTAAGAATACAGCGTGGCAGGACCTGTTTCACAGGAGGTTCAAGGAACTCACCCCGAGCGAGATTAAAAGGCTTATAAAGAGGCTTGAAGAGCGATACAGCAGGAAGTATGGAAAGACAATCCATGTCAAGGCCACACCACCTATGGAGGGTGTGGTCTTTGGCTATGCCCTTGATCTGTCAAGGTGTATTGGATGCCGCAGATGTGTGTACGCATGTGTAAGAGAGAATAATCCTTCAAGGGATGTAGAGATACAATGGATAAGGGTTCTGAGACTGAAAAAGGGTGAGTTTGATCTTGAAAAAGCAGAACACTATTACAGTCCTGAACTGGTACCAGAGGATGAGTATTTCTATATGCCAGTTCAATGTCAGCAGTGTGAGAACCCTCCCTGTGTGAAGGTCTGTCCTGTAAAGGCCACCTGGAAGGAACCTGATGGTATAGTGGTAATAGATTACAACTGGTGCATCGGATGTAGAACCTGCATGGCAGCATGTCCTTACAGGGCACGAAAATTCAACTGGAATGACCCGGTGATTCCTGAAGAGGAGATAAATACCGAGACCCACTACCTTGGTAATCGCCCGAGGATGAAAGGAGTTGTAGAGAAATGCACCTTCTGTATCCAGAGAACCAGAGAGGGAAGATATCCTGCCTGTGTTGAGGCATGCCCTGTAGGAGCACGGAAGTTTGGCAACCTTCTTGATCCTGAAAGTGAGATAAGGTATGTGCTTGAAAATTTCAGGGTCTATCGTCTGAAGGAAGAACTGAATACAGAGCCAAAGTTCTTTTATTTCTTTTCTATTGGATGGGGATAGATGAAGAGACTATTAATTGAGATATGGGAGTTCTTCAGTGGTATGCTGAAAGTAATGTTCAAAGGGAGCAGATGGTTCTATCTGTGGATGTGCCTTCTTACTCTGATAGTGCTCGTGGGGTTCGCTGCATATGCACTACAGATGAAACAGGGCATGGAGATTACAAACATGAGAGAGCAGGTTTCATGGGGGCTTTATATCTCAAACTTTACATTCCTTGTAGGAGTTGCTGCAGCAGCTGTGCTGCTGATCATACCTGCCTATATTTACCACTTCAAGGCAATCAAAAAGATTGTGGTCTTTGGAGAGTTGCTTGCCATAACCGCAGTGCTGATGGCAATGCTCTTTGTGCTTGTGGACATCGGAAGACCAGAAAGACTATGGCATATATTGCCCCTTCTGGGCTCACCAAACCTGCCAAGGTCAATCCTTGCATGGGACTTCATCGTTCTGAATGGCTACCTCCTTCTCAATATATTTGCCGTCCTTTATATTGGATGTACTCGATACTATGGGAAAGAGCCTGACCGAAAAATCATTGTCCCCCTTGTTATGATTTCCATTCCATGGGCTGTGGCTGTACATACTGTAACAGCCTTTGTTTACAATGGCATGGGGGCACGGGCGTTCTGGAATGCATCCATACTTGCCCCAAGGTTTCTTGCCTCGGCCTTTTCTTCAGGCCCTGCACTGATGCTTCTCATCTTTCAGGTATTAAGACGGGTTATGAAATTTGAGATTCAGGACAGGGCAATATTCAAGATAGCCGAGATTATAGCCTATGCAATGGGCATAAACCTGTTCCTCATGCTTGCCGAGATATACAAAGAGTATTATACCGCTGCCCAGCACCTCACACCCATGAAATATCTCTACTTCGGACTTGATGGCCATAAACGACTCGTGCCCTGGATATGGACATCCATATTTCTCAATACCACAGGCTTCTTCATCTTTCTAATCCCGAGGACAAGGAAAAACTTTATTACCCTGAATATAGGTTGTATCATGATATTCACTGGAGTGTGGATAGAAAAGGGAATGGGGCTCATCTTGCCGGGGTTTATCCCCGATGCCCTGGGGGAGATCTACGAGTACATGCCGTCAGTTTATGAAATAATAATTTCTCTGGGCATCCTTGCTTTCGGAGGTATACTCTACACACTCTTTATAAGAACCGCTATTGCCATTGACACAGGAAGGTTACGACA
>JAADHP010000171.1 GCA_013151785.1 Nitrospirota bacterium
GCCGAAGACCTTCTCCAGATGAGAAAAGGCATTCTTTAGTTCATTTATCTTTTTCTGAAGATGCTTTGGTGCCCACTCAGCAGACCTCAGTTCATCAAGCATGGCACCTTTGATCCTGTACTCAGCAAAGGTCTTCAATGAAGTACTTCGCGATGGATCAAACCTCTCAATAGCATCAAGCAATCCCATAATACCCACACTTATAAGGTCATCGATGGTAAGCTGTGGAGGTAGCCTCCATGCAAGCCTGTAGGCCGTATACTTTATATAGGGAAGCATATCCTGGATGATCTGTTCCTTTTCTTCATCTGTTATTGTCTGTTTATATCCCAACATTTTCGCCTGCTCCCAGAAGGTTGCCAAAGAAGAACTGAAGTCCTCCTTTGACAGTCTTCTTATCATTGGTGTGGTCAATCCTCTTAGCAAGATCAACAAAAGCCCTTGAGGAGGGGCTATCTGGATATCTCAGAAGAACAGGATTTTGTATCTTTACTGCCCTTTGAATGGATAAATCATGGGGAATAAAGCCCAGATAATCAATGGATAAATTCAGAAACCTTTCTGTTACAAGCTGCAGCCTTCTGAACACCTCTTTTGCCTCAGACTCACCAGATACGTTGTTTATTAGTATTTTGAAATTCTTCTCCTGGTATTTTGTATACAGTATCTTGATAAGGGCATAGGAATCCGTCAAAGATGTGGGCTCAGACGTTACCACTACTATAATCTCTTGAGCACCTAAACAGAAAAACGTGACATTTGTGGATATTCCTGCCCCTGTGTCTATAAGTATGTAGTCTATCCTTCCTGGAAGCGATTCAAATTCTTCAAGCAATCTCAGTTTCTGTATCTCGTTAAGATTTGTTAACTCCTCTATGCCAGAGCTTGCGGGGACAATCAGGACACCAGCAGGCCCTTTAACAACAATATCCTTCAGTCTCTTGTCACCATTAATTACATGCTGGATATTGTATCTGGGACTGAGACCAAGAAGTACATCCATATTACATAGACCAAGGTCTGCGTCAAAGATCATAACCTTCCTGCCCTGCCTCTGTAGTGAAATCGCAAGATTTGCAACTATGTTTGTTTTGCCCACACCACCTTTACCACTCGTTACAGTAATGGTTCTTAAATATCTTCTACTGTGACGGCTCCTTCTCATTGATCCACTCCTTCATAGGATTTCATAGATGACTTCCTGTCAGTGTAACCCAGGATTATCCGTGCAAGACTCTTACTCTCTGGAAAGACAATATCCTGGGGTATCCGTTGTCCTGTTGTTATATAGGCTATTGGCTTCTGATAGATCAGGGATAGATTGTATATACAGCCTTTGTTGACTGCTTCGTCTAATTTTGTAAACCCCAGGCAGTCAATATCTATCTCTTTATAGTATTGATAGGAATCCATAAGGAACTCATTGTCGCTTGAAGCACTCATAATCAGGTGTGTCTCCAGAGGCAGGTCTGATTCACATAGCGTCTTTAGTTGATTCAGATACCTCTCATCTGAGGGATGCCTGCCTGCTGTATCAATGAAAATTCTGTCAACATCGGTGAATCTTTCCATTGTCTTTCTTATCTCTTCAATATCAACTGTCTTAACAAAAGGGATTCTTAATATCCTCGTGTATGCCCTGAGTTGTTCAGCCCCCACTATCTTATAGTTGTCAAGGCTTATAATTGCAATTCTTTCTCCCCTCTTGATAGCCTGTGATGCAAGCTTTATAACGGTTGATGTTTTGCCAGAGCCCGTTGGACCAAAAAGCATCACCAGCTTTTTGGATCTTTTTATATCCATGGTGCTTATTTCACGAGACAGAACCTCAATCAAGGAATGAATATCGTCTGCCTTTTCACAGAGCCTGAGTGCAAACTCCTCTTTTATAGAGGCACCCATCAGTATCTTTAGCAGGCTGAGTTTCTTCTCAGGCATCCTGATCTGATATCCGCTTTTTCTCATAAGGATAAGCACATCTCTCAACTGCTCTATCTCCCTTCTCAGATGACGGATCTCATCATCTCTTTCCTCCCTGGCAGGTGGAGTGTTCTTACTTTGCTCCCTTTCGTAATCAACCGCAGCTACCACCTCAACAAGATCTGAGGAAATCTGTTCTGAGGAAAGTATTATCGCCTCTTCACCAAAGGTCTTTTTGATCTCTTTAAGAGCATCCGAGAAACTTGCTGCTCTGAATCTCTTAATCTTCATAGCTCACCGTTCCCATGGAGAATAGTTTTGCATCAGAGGATATCTCATTGCTTGAAATCACAACCACAGAGGGCATAATCCGTTCCATTATCTTTCTCAAATGTCTCCTCACCTGTGGTGAGCAGACTATTATGGGCTGTATGGACCTGAGCCTCTCGTCATTGAGAATCTTCTCAAGTCCTTTCATCAGCTTCTGGATCAGATGAGGTGAAACACTGGTGCCTTCCTCGATATTCTGAATGATTTCTCTTTCAAGTCTTGGATCAAGGGTATAGATTGGAACAGTACCGTCAGGGAGGGTATACTGTTTTGTAATCACCCTTGCCAGTGATTGTCTTACATGCTCAGTTAATATCTCGGGATCCTTGACACTCACTCCGTAATCAAGCAGTGTCTCAAGGATTGTCACTATGTCTTTGATGGGCACTCGTTCTCTTAAAAGATTCTGTAAAACCCTCTGGACAGTACCAAGGGGCAGAACAGATGGAATCAACTCTTCCACAATCTTTGGATAGGCCCTGGAAACATTATCAAGGATATTCTGCACCTCAACCCTTGTCAGTACCTCCCATCCATATTTTTTCAACAGTTCTGTCATATGGGTTACAATCACTGTAGCAGGGTCAACCACTGTGAAGCCCTTTCTCTGTGCAAGTTCAACCATATTCTCATCTATCCAGTATGCAGTAAGGCCAAAGGCTGGCTCTTTTGTAGGAATCCCCTCAATAGGTTCATCCTTACCACTGGAGGAAACAGCCAGGTATTTACCCACGATAACCTCTCCCCTTGCTATCTCCACACCTTTGATAAGGAAGCTGTATTCATGGGGTCGAAGCTGGAGATTATCCTTTATGTGCACTGATGGAATAACAAAGCCCATTTCCTGTGCTATCTGTCTTCTCATTGATTTTATTTTTGCCAGCAACTGTCCTGAAGGTTCCTCTACAAGTGTAATCAGCCCATAACCTATCTCAAGACTCAGGGGATCAATCTCAAGATAGGACTCTATGGGAGGTTCCTCCATCTTTTCGGCGGCTTCCTCTACAACCTCCATCTGTTCAGGCCTTTTGGCGAGGATAAATGCCACTGAACCAGCACTCAGTGAAATGAGTAAAAAGGGTATATGGGGAAGTCCTGGCACAAGGGCGAAGAGAAACAGGATGCCCGAGGCAGTGGAAAGCGCCTTTGGATTGACAAGGATCTGTCTTGTTACCTCCTGACCAAGGTCTGTCTCGCTACCTGCACGACTGACTATAATACCTGCAGATGTGGAAACAAGGAGTGCTGGTATCTGTGAAACCAGACCATCACCAATGGTCAATAATGTATAGGTCTGTGCAGCCTCTCCTATAGGCAACCCCCTCTGAAGGACACCTATGAGTAACCCTCCTATAATGTTAATTCCTGTAATAACAAGACCTGCTATAGCATCACCCCGTACAAATTTGCTGGCACCGTCCATGGCTCCATAGAAGTCAGCCTCCCGGGCGATCTGTTCCCTTCTTCTCCTTGCCTCCTCATCATCAATCATTCCAGCATTAAGGTCAGCATCTATGGCCATCTGTTTCCCTGGCATAGCATCAAGGGTAAACCTTGCAGCCACCTCTGCAATCCTGCCAGCACCCTTTGTGATTACCACAAAATTGATAATCACAAGAATGAGAAATACAACGAAACCCACTGCGTAGTTGCCACCAACAACAAAATTGCCAAAAGACTTTATAACCCTCCCTACAGCATCAGGGCCTTCATGGCCACGAAGGAGTATAACCCTTGTTGTAGCAATATTCAGTGAAAGTCTGTAGAGGGTTACTATAAGCAGCAGTGACGGATAAACTGAAAAATCAAGGGGTTTACGAATATAAACCGAGGTAAGCAGGATCACAATTGATATGGAGATAGATATCGAAAGAAGTATATCAAGAAAGAATGAAGGCATGGGTAAGAGCATGATAGCCAGCACCAGAACCACACTGACTGCAAAGGCTATATCGCTTCGCTGTTTAAGAATGTCTATGTATTTCATGCCACCTCTCCTTTAAGCCTGTAGATATATGCAAGTATCTTTGCCACTGCACGATAGAGTTCCTCTGGAATTTCGGTATCTATATCAAGCATGAATAATGCCCTTGCAAGGGGTTTATCCTCTACGACAGGAACTCCTGATTTCTCAGCAAGCAGCTTTATCTTTTCTGCAATAAATCCAGCGCCCTTTGCCACCACCTTTGGGGCACCCTTCTGTCCTCTTTCATATCTAAGGGCTACAGCAAGATGTGTGGGATTTGTGATTACCACTGTTGCCTTTGGCACCTCCTGCATCATCCTCTTTCTCGCCATCTCCCTCTGGATTGATCTTATGCGTGCCTTGATCTGGGGGTCTCCCTCTGTTTCCTTGTATTCTTCCTTTATTTCCTCCTTTGTCATCCTGAGCGACCTTTCATGTCTCCATTTCTGGTTTATATAATCAAGGAATGAGACAATAAAGAAACAGATAAATACCACCTTCATGGTATACATAAGGGATGATATGAGAAATGCACTCATTGTGGAGACATCCATAAATATCATCTTAAACAACTCTGGTAGCAATCTTTTCATAAGCAGGTATATGAGAAGGGCACCTACAGAGAACTTCACCAGTCCTTTGATAATCTCCATTATGGCATGACGTGAAAATATCCTCTTAATACCCTCTGCTGGGTTAAGCATGTTAAGATCAAGTTTGAAGGGCTTCCATACAAAGCCGCCCTGCACCAGATTGCCAGTTATGCCAAAAACCATGGACAACAGAAGTACAGGAAGAAGCATTATTAAGGCTCTCTCACCTAACTGCGTCAGCCTTTCCAGAGGAGATGTTTTGTCAGTTACAATAAAGCCTGTCCTGGTAATTACAAGAAGCTGTTGCACAAAAAATCCTCCCATGAACATCAATGCAAGCAATACCCCCCCAAAGGAAAGCATTCCTGCAAGTTCCTTGCTTCTTGGCACCTGGCCTTCTTCACGTGCCTTCTGTCGTCTTCGCGCTGTTGGTCGTTCATTTCTTTCCTGATCATCTGCCATTTATCGTGCTCCTATAAGAATCAGATTATTTAGATACCCCTTCATGTCAGCAAAATAGCCGCTTATAAATATCATGAAGAAAGGCAGCCCTATCATCAAAACAATATAGCCCAGTGCAAGATAGAGGGGATAGGCTACAAAGAATACATTAAACTGAGGTATTAATTTATAAAGTGCACCAAGCAATATATTATTAACCATGACCACAGCAATCACTGGAGCAGCTATCTTTATTGCAATCTCGAATACAAGTCCGCTCAGGCTTATCCCGGTTTTTATCATCTCTGTAAGATTAACCCCACCAATGGGTATCTTCTGGAAACTCTTCACCACTGCATAGATAAAATAATGATGTCCATTCATGCTGAGAAACAGTATTACAGCCATAAAACCATACAGTCTGGCAACCTCTGTAGACTGACCTATCTCAGGGTTGAACACATTTCCCATTGAAAGCCCCATTGTGGTTGCCACAACCTGTGCTCCGGAATCGATGGCATAAAATATAAACCTCACAGCAAGGGCAATAACAAAGGAGAAAACAAGCTCCTTCATCAGGACAACGAGTATCTCCTTTTCGTCAAACTCTATATGTACAACAGGTGTTATAACAATTGATAGGGCAACAATTAGCCCAATTCTCAACTGCATAGGTGTTGTCTTGGTTCCAAGGAATGGAAGGAACATGAGTATAAGACTCACTCTTATTAGCACTGCAATAAATGTCATTATCTCATTGCCTGTTATCTCCATAATTCACCTTATATATGCAGGAATATTCAGTATCAATCTCCTTGTAAAATCAACTATAGTGGCTTCTATCCATGGAAGAGCAAGGAATATGCATATAAAGACTGCTATAATCTTTGGAACAAAGGTAATGGTAAACTCCTGAATCTGTGTTATGGCCTGGAAAAAACTAATCACCACACCCACTAAAAGGCTCACAAGCAACATGGGGCCTGAAACAAGAAGCACTGTTTTGAAAACCTCTACAGAGATATCTCTGACAAGCTCTCCTGTCATTGAAAACTCCTTATCAGTGAACCAATGGTTAGATTCCATCCATCAACAAGTACAAATAAAAGCAACTTAAAGGGCAGAGATATAATTACAGGTGGAAGCATCATCATACCCAGTGAAAGTAGAACACTTGATACCACCATATCTATAACCAGAAAGGGTAGATATAGCAGAAACCCGATCTCAAAGGCTGTCCTTAACTCGCTTATGGTAAAGGCAGGCACAACAACCCTGAGAGGAAGGTCCTCTTTTGTCTTCACATTCTTGATCCTGGCAAGGTCAACAAAAAGTGCAAGGTCTTTCTCTCGAGTCTGCCTCAGCATAAAGTCCTTAAAAGGCGGTGTAGCCTTCTGTAATGCCTCACCAAAGGTTATCTCTTCATTCAGATAGGGTGTTATTGCATTGGCCTGTACATTATTTACCACAGGTGACATAACATAGAGGGTAAGAAAGAGCGACAGACCTATTATTACAGGTGTAGGGGGAATCTGTTGTCCACCAATAGCCTGCCTCAGGAAGGCAAGTACCACAACTATCCGTGTAAAGGATGTAAACATTACAAGTACAGCAGGTATAAAGGAAAGCAGGGTAAGAAGAATAAAAAGATTTATAAGAGAATTGTCAATATCCTTAAGTTCGAATCCATAGGCAACTGATGGTAAAGTGATTACCATTGCTGTAAACAGGCCTATGTGGATTTTTCTATTCATGCTCCTCTATACTGCTGCGGGAAAACCAGTTTTTCCTGAAAAGGTCTTTTAATGTCTTGATATGTTCTATGTTGTCTTTCATTGTCTTCAGATCCTGGTTAAACTCATCCTCCTGCATTGACTTCAGTAGCTTGATATCTGTTGGAGTAACACCTATGAGAAGGACCTCCTTACCTGCCTTGATTACTGCAATGCCCCTTCTTTGTCCGAGGCTCAAGTAGCCCAGAGTCTTTAACAATCCCATACCTGGTTGCTGTACCCTGTTCTGCATAAGCCGTGCAGCAACCACTATCAACAAGACAACAGCTATAAGTGAAAATCCAACTCTTAAGAGCTCTCCGCTCATTTCAACTGCCTTACCCTTTCTGCTGGACTTATAATATCTGTCAGTCTTACACCGAACTTTTCATTTACCACCACAACCTCTCCTCTGGCAATGAGCTTGTTATTAACAAGTATTTCCATGGGCTCGCCAGCAAGTTTTTCCAGTTCAATAACCGAACCCTGTCCAAGCTGAAGAAGCTCCTGAACAAGCATCCTTGTTCTGCCCAGTTCAACTGTTACCTCAAGGGGAATATCCAGCAGGAAATCAATATCCCGTCCCCCTGAGTCTGCAGGTTCGTCATCTTTCAGCTCTTCAAAGGAGGCCTCCTTGGTTGCATCCTCATCATTGTTCATTACATCTTCTCTGGTTGCTGAATCTGCCATAGCTTTACTCCTTTCTTGCAGTAATATTTTTATTAATGGTCCTTGTGATCTTTACAGCCTGGCTACCGTTATGGACACCAGGAAGACAGTAGAACTTCGGAACCCCCTCCACATTCAGAATAAGTTCATCTTTTACTGATCTACCGAGGGTGATAATATCGCCTTTCTTGAGCTTAAGAATATCTCTAATGCTAAGCTCTGCCCTGTCTATATCCACAGACAAATTTACATGTGTCTCCTTTAAAAGCTCTTTTATTCTGTTGAACCAGCGGTTGTCCATACCCTCAGCATCAGAACTGATACCGGAATATAGTTTCTCCTTGATGGGTTCTATTGTAGCGTAGGGGATTCCAATATGTA
>JAADHP010000297.1 GCA_013151785.1 Nitrospirota bacterium
CCTTTGAAATACAGGTTCTGGCAGAGTGTAATCCTGTGGATTGCATTATTTTTATGAGGTGCCCTGCCTTGTTATATTGGACAGATGTTGCCGGAGTATAATTTTTTCCTTTCCTCTGGGGTCTCAGGGGCAGAGCCCCTGAAGACCAATCTTATGCAAAATTCAAAACCCTTCAGACTCCACCATGGCACTGCTCTTACCACAGTCCTTCACCACCTCTGTCTGTCCTGAAAAATCAGGATTTTCAGGAGACATCTGGTTAAAACTCATATCTCATTTGTAGATAGAGATTATCATTCCTGTCAAGACTGCCGAACTGGCTCCATGTCTCTCCACCGCCAAACACAAAGGCACCCACTGCCATCCAGAGGTTGTCAGAAAGGCTGTATCTGATCTCAGGATTGACGAGATAGTCCCCATCAGAAAGCCCCCAGAAGGAAAAGAGGGAGAGTTTCAATGTCTGATGCATCAACAGCTGGGTAAGTCTCAGTGTCAGCATATGTGAATATCTCTTATCCCCTGGCATGCCTGAAGGCAGACTATGGCGGTATTCTGTGTAATCATTCATATAATCAACAAAATACTGCACCCCTGCAGTAAAATCCTCCCATAGCTGGCTCTGGTATCCTATGAGAAATCTTATGCTGGAGTTTGGTATATAAGAATCAGTACCATCCCTGTCAGAACGTGAGTCATAGTAACCTGCCTCCAGACTCATGACACCGCTCAGGAGAGCCCCCTGAAGGCTGAATCCATATACTGTTACAGGAGGATAATATAGCTTCACCCTTGGAGGGCTGATCTGATAAACAGAGGGGCTCCTGTAATAACCACGGTAGAAATACAGAGATGCCTCAACACCCGAGAGATTTTTATATACCCTCAGGGCAATCTCTGTGTTGTCTAATGTAGTGGTGGGCTTTATCATCTTTTTATCCAGTGTTGACATGGGATCATAGAGATAGAACCTTCTTTTGTGGGGAAACCTGTCAGGCTTAAAAAAGGGAATAATCACTATATTTATTGTTGCAATCTCTGGATAAAGATTCACCTTTAGGGCATCCACAGGTTTTTTCATATACTCCAGGGGCCTGCCAGAGAAGAAAGCCTCGTAATCCTTTGGGAAGACATCGTTTATAAAAATCAGGTCCCCCAGTCCCCATGTAACTATCTGTCTTCCTATACGGAGGTCCCAGTCTGTCTCGGAATAGTCAATATACAATTCACGAAATTCTATATCAGCCTCTTTATCAACATGATCATAATAAAGATCTGTCTTTGAAAAAAGCCTGAGTTTTTCTGTCAACAGTTCAAGCTTTATCTGCCCACGTTCTTCTGCCCATTTAAAATCACCACCGTCAGGGTTTCTTCCCTCCAGGGAATAGGAGTAATTAAGCTGGAAAAAACCATTTATACCCAGGTCCATGGCATATGCACCATGGGAGCAGAATAAAAACAAAAACAGAGATATAAAAAGACCTTTTCTTGCAGTCATTATTTGATCCTATCTGGATTTCTCTCTTTCATTGAAATAAACCCCACACCTTTGAAATAATAAAAAACTTTCTTGCAACAGGCAGAGGTGGTGAAGAAGACCATGTAGCAATACCTACAGTAACATACATCAACAACCTTATGTATCAGCAGAAGGCTGAAAATGCTCTGTTTTTTAGTAGTTTAAATCCTATTGCATCAATGGGCTGATGAACCACCTCTGCCTGGGAAAAATCTACGATTTTCAGGATTCTTCTGACTGCTGACTTTTGAGTGTATTGAGGCATCCCGCCTTTTAATTATTTAAAATTATTTAATATACTCCCTTGGTGGTCTTCTCAGATACCGTTCCGAGAAAATCCTCTCTTTGAGGTTTACATTATACTGAACATCCCTGAAGGTTACCTCTGTTCTGTGCCCGCTCTGGAGATTTTTCATTGTTCTTTTTACCACAGTGGGGAATCCATCAATATCCTTGATCTCATCTGCTGTAAATACCTTGTAAAGGATCCCGCTCAGGTCATAATATTCTATCTTCAAAGGAAGGTAGTTCTTCTTTGATATCCAGGAGAGCCTGTAAGAATATGGCATATCAGCATTCACAGGGGTGCTTTTGACGACAAAACACTCCTCACCATTAAGATTATCTTCCCTGAGGAGTTCATGCCTGTCCTCATCAATATCACGACCGGAGATATCCTCATAGGTAAAGTCAGAACCAACAAAGCTGGATGCCCTGTCCTGTGCAGCCACCCGCCTTACCATGTTAAGGGCAGGGATAAAGAGCCAGCGGTCATCATCTCTGTCAGGATACTTGTAGACCATGAAGGTCATGCCCTTTACATCAGCAGGTCTATGAAAGTAGATAAAGTATTTTTGTTCACCTCCAGATGCTCCGGAGTTCTTTCTTAGCATGGTCAACTCCCTCAGCCTTGTCTTTCCCGAAGAGGATATGAGCTTCATGGTTACCCTGACCTTGAAATCCTTTCCTGCATAGAGAAAGGCCCTTTCAGATTTCTTCATTATCTCCCTGCCCTCCTGGGCATACGCAATGGCTACAAAACCCGAAAGCATGATTATCAGGCACACTGCCTTTACAATCCTGAGCATGGGCCTGGAGATAAGATATCCTTTCATCAATAGCCTCCTTTAATCAGTTTACCTTTAAATGTCTCAATTAATGCTGGCAGGAAAAATATGGTGGTTATGCCAGCAAACAGTGCAAGAGAACCAAAAAACAGTCCCACTGTAACATAGGGCGTCAGTGTAGCAAGGACAAGGGGAAGAAAGCCAAGACCTACCACTATGGCATTTCTTGCAATGGCCACAGTGGGCTCTCCCTTTGTTACCCATTGCATTGTCTCATTCAGATTGCCCGTTTCTTTATAATGTGCCCTGAACCTCTGGCAGAAGTGTATGGCAAAATCAATTCCAAGACCAAGGGTGAGGGTAGAACAGACTGCTATGGGCATATCATAGTCCTTTCCAGCAAAACCTATCAGTCCATAGCTGAATATTATCGAGAAACTCAAAGGCAGGATTGCTATAACCGCCCACCAGAAAGACCTGAAAAGCACTATCAAAAGAATAAACACCACCCAGTATGAACCAATGGTTGCCTTTAACATACCACTTACCATGAGCTTCTGCCATACAATATTCAGATAGGGAAGCCCCGACCATTTTATACTGATACCCTTGGGCAGGGGATTCTCTTTGACATAATTCTCAACAGACCTGACAACCTCTGTCATGTCCCTGTTGTCTCCTGAGCGAAGCTGTACCCAGAGGTTTGCCTTTTTGTAATCATAATCAACAAGGTTGTCCAGTTCATCCGGTTTGCTTGACATGAGAAAGAGAAAGAGATACTGGCCTATGAGTTGTTTACTCTCAGGCACCCTCTCATAGGAAGCATCCTGGTTATGAAGGACATAGTTTATTCTCTTGACCACATCAGCTATGGATGTGGTCTTACCGACAAGATGATGGGAATGTAGATACCTCTGTAAATCGTCCATATATTTAACAACCTCGGGTCTTTTAATGTCTTCAGGAGCAGACCCCTCAAAGATCAGATAGGATATATAGGTGCCGCCAATGATTCTGTTCAGAACAGTATCCGCCACTCTTATGGGATGGCTCTTCTTGAACCACTTGACAGGGTTGTCATTCACCCTAAGTGTGGTAACCCCGTATATGGCAACCACAAACAGTAATGCACCCACAATCACTACAACCCTGCTCTTTGATATGGATATGTCAGACAGAACAGAAAGCACTCTGCTTCGGGACTTCACCTGCTCAAGTCCCTTCAGCCTCTTCTCTTTGAGAATGCTCAGGAAGGCTGGCAGGAAGGTAACGCTTAAAAGCCATGCAGCCAGTACACCAAAGGCAACAAAGAGTCCGAAGACCCTGACAGGTGGTATCTTTGCCCATGCAAGATTTGCAAAGCCCACAGCAGTAGTCAATGATGTATAAAACATGGGACGGAAAAGTGATCTGAAGACATTCCTGATCACTCCGACCCTGTCTTTCCCTTTATAGTGCTCATAGAAGTCACTCAACACATGGACACTGTCACACACAGCAATGGGCATGAGGAACACGGGTATCATGGAGGACATTATATGCACCGTAAACCCGAGCCCTATCATGGCACCCATGGTCCACATCACGGATAGCATTGCCACTATCATGGCCGGCAGTACAAGCATTATCCTTCTGAAGATTATCAGGAGAATCAGCATCAGGAATCCACCGGCAAGTGGTGCCACAATGGCCATCTGCTTGAACATCTCTGCACCAAAGGTATCCTCTGCCAGGGGTAGTCCTGCCATATAGAATTTCTCTTTTCCCTTCAAAGGCTCTAAGATCTTTCTTATTTCCTGCGCTACCTCATGGGCTATGTCTTTACTTTCAATGGGGATATAAATGGCAGCACCCTTGCCATCGGATGATACAAGCCTGTCCTTGAAAAGTGGATTGTCAAGTATCTCTTTCTTCAGTGACTCTACTTCCACATTTGTATCAGGCACCTTATAAAGTGGAGGTCTAACCCTGAGTGTCCCTCCTGAGGCAATAACATTGTTCGTGACACTGAGGCTGAGGATGTCGTCAGCAATTACACCTTTGATATGTTTTATGCTATCTGTTATCTCCTTTATCTTCTTCAGGGTGTCTCTATGGAATATTCCGTCCTCTCTTAATATGCCAAGGACTATCATCTCATTTATCCCGAATTCCTTTTTTACCTGATTATGGAAGACCCTTATAGGCTCATCCTTGGCAAGCATATTCTCAGGGTCAGTGTCAATCTTTATCTTTGGAAACTGCAGTGAAAGAAAGATAGTTATTATAATCGTTAACAGAATGACAGTCCTGGGGTACTTCAGAGAAAGATTAATAAACACCAGACACCTCCAGTTTTAATCTGCATCAATCGATAATTTTCATAGCAGAGGTATGGTGGAGTCTTACACCTCATTCTCAGCGGACATCCATGTCCGCTTCCGAGGGAATTTTGCGATTTGCCATCCACGGCAAATCTTATGCAAAATTCAAAACCGTTCAGACTCCACCATACCTCTGCTTATAATCATTCTTTTTCAAGGTAACTGTGTTAAACCTCGTTTTATCTTCCAGAGAAAATACTTTTCAAACCCTGCCTTGAGCCATTTGTATTGCACACCTGCCTTCAGTTCTGCCTTCTGCCTTGGCGGTACAACAGGCTTGGCTATCATAATCGCTGCGGTACTGCCCATATCCATAAGGCATACTGCTCCCACAGGCTCAACCTGCGGAGGTTCTTTCCCCGTGATATCGGCAGCAATTGTTTTTGCCGCAGCCTTGGCCATCTCCACGGTCATATAGCCTGTCTTTGGGAGTCCTGTTGGAATGGGGGTCTTCTCCGGTGGTGCCATTGCAACGGCAACGCCAACAGAAAAGATATTACTGTATTGTTTGTGTCTGTAGTTGGAATCCACAGGTATAAAACCCTTCTCATTGCCAAGGTGAAATACAGCCTTGACACCTGCCATTGGAGGAGCAAACATGGCAAGTTTAAAGGGTATCTTTGTGCCATCCTTCAGGCGAACCTCATCAGGTGTAAACTCCTCTACAGCAACATTGGTGAGTATCTTTATCTCACGATCAGCAAATTCGTCTTCCATTATCCTTTTTGACTTTCTTACACCACCAATCCCGAAATGTCCAATATACGGCTCAGAGGTAATGAATGTGATTGGCACTTTGTGCCTGATCTTTCTCTTTCTCAATTCTGTGTCTATCTCAAACACATACTCATAGGGTGGACCAAAACAACTCACTCCCTGAACAGAACCTACAACAACAGGCCCGGGTTCTTCAAGAAACCGTTCCCACGCCTTATGACATTTCTGGGCCTGCTCAAGGGTGAATATACACTCTGTATAGCCCTCATCAGGACCAAGACCCGGTACAGCAGAGAATACAAGAGCAGGACCTGTGGCAATTACCAGATAGTCATAGGGGATTTCCTGGTTTGCTGTTATAACCTTTGATGAATCAGGATCAACCCCTGTTGCCTCTTCATTGATAAATGTGATTCCTTTCGGGCTCAATATCTCATCCAGTGGAATAGTTATATCATCAGGCTGTCTCCACCCCATTGAAACCCAGGGCAATGAGGGGATAAAGACAAACTTATCAAGGTCACATACTACTGTAATGTCTGCCTGATTACGGAGGTGTCTTTTCAGTTCAAAGGCGGTGGTCAGCCCTCCAAAGGAACCACCAAGAATAACTATTCTTGCACTTTCTGCCATCGTAACCTCCCCCTTATGTTATGTATTTTTATTGCTAATCCACATCATTCACTCATCAACACATCTACCCATCTACTTATCTACTGCTCACTGAACTTACCCATTCACTCATCCACTCATTAACTCATCCACTGTTCACTGTATCTATTGCACCCTGCCTTTCCTCTTCCTTATAGAATCTTTTTTGGACAGTAATATTGCTAACCATGTTCTTAAAACATCCCTACCACTTTGTCCTCTTCTGCAGCCATATCTATCAGGCCATCCCAGTTGATAATCTTAACCCCTGTCCTTATATCTCCAAGACCTCTTAAGGAAACATCCTCTTCAATAGCATAGGCTGTTCCGCAATAACCATCGAGCATCTCGTTAACCATGAAATATACACCATCCTGAAGAAGCACTATATCAGATGATGTGTCCCTGGCTATCTTCAAGCCTCTTTTACCTTCAACTGTATTGGGAGCACTTTTAATCAGTACTAACATATCTTTCCTCCTTAAAAAATCATTGTTTTGTCTGTATCCAGGAGAATCTGTGAGATATCATAGCTGTTCACAACTTCAACCCCGTTAATAATGTCTTCACGGTCAAGGCCGGAATCCCGCAAAGAAGACTTATCTATAAAAACCTCCCCACCCATATCGATGATGTCCTTCAATGCCTCTTCCAGGCTGGTATATTCTGTTGAACCTATTTCCTGTCCTTTTTTTGCAAGGTACACCCCTTCATCAACGAGCAACAATTTAACATCTATCTCCTCTCCTACAGCACCCATCACATGCCTGACTGCTTCAGCAGCCTGAATACTCCCATAGGGTGGTTTGGTCAATAACACGGTGAGCTTCATGATAACCTCCTTAAAGATTTATCCATACATCTGTCTCTTCCATGGTTTTAAAGAGACCTTTCAGTGAACCCATCTCGGTTCCTTCAAGATAGTCATCCTTCGCAGCACGGCGATAGTTTAAACAGCCTCCTCAGAGATAAACCTTCAGCCCCTTGCTGATAAGTTCTGCAAAAAGATCTCCGGCATGGGGCAATCCCCTGGCCTTCTGGCCTTTAAGAAAACAATACACCCCGTCTCCAGATGCTATAAGGTTCACATTATGACCTTTCCTGAGGGCCGTATCGGCAAGCCTTACAGCGGTTAGGGTGTTTTCAGAAGAATAGGGCGCTGTTGTTAAAAATATTGTGAATGTCTTTGCCATGAAACCTCCCTTCTTTTTATTGGTTATCTCCTTCTTTTACCAGGATATCTTCCCTTCTTTGTCACAGGACAGCATGCAGGCGGAGGTATCTGCTCCGGATAGTCTTTCTTCAGGATCTCCAGAAGCTCGGGTATGATAGGGTCAACAAGATAGTAACACCTTAATCTTCCATCCATGTAGTAATCAATCAGGCCATAGCGCCTGAGCATTGAGAGATGCTGTGAAACATTGGACTGGCTTATATCAAGGAACTCTTCCAGATCACTGACACATTTTACACCTTTAATAAGTTCATCCAGTATTCTTAATCTTACCGGATGGCCCAGTATCCTTAACAACTCAGCCTGTGCTCCAATTGCTCGCATGTATTATAATATTATAATATTTTAATATTTGTCAAGAAAAAAATTTTGCAGAAGTTCCTCCCAATTTTTGAATAGACTTTCATCCTCACCTTTCCAAGATAAAACACTACCAAGGCAGGGCACCTCATAAAAATAATGCAATCCACATGATTAGTCTATAAGTATAACCTCTTTTCAATAACCTGTC
>JAADHP010000166.1 GCA_013151785.1 Nitrospirota bacterium
CTTCCGAGGGAATTTTGCGATTCCGGGGTCCCCAAAAATCCCTGATTTTTGGGGCTGTCCCCCTCCAGGTGAATCTTATGCAAAATTCAAATTTTTCGTTACAGTAGGATTTAGAAGAAATAGAGTGGACAACTGATTGTTTGAAGAAAACAAAAATCATAGGTAATGCATAAGGAGGAAAATGAAATATGGCTTTGAGAGAGGAATTCCAGAAACAGGGTTCATGGCTTTTCAGATGGCGGAGTTATTTCCCTCTGATTTTTCTGCCCATACTGCTTGTGGCTTTAAAGGATTCTGATTTTCTTGAAAGGATCTTTGGAGACATGATAGAGGATATATGGGAAATATCCTGTCTGACCATATCCTTCATCGGTCTCTTTATCCGGTGTCTCACCATTGGATATGTGCCAAAAGGCACATCAGGCAGAAATACAAAGCAACAGAGGGCAGATGTCCTTAACACGACTGGCATGTATTCAATTGTCAGACACCCGCTGTATCTGGGCAACTTTCTCATCATGTTAGGCATAGTAATGTTCACCCAGGTATGGTGGGTAATCCTGATTGCCATCCTTTCATTCTGGTTATATTACGAACGTATAATCTTTACAGAAGAGGAATTTCTCAGGGAAAAATTTGGAGAGTTGTTCTTGCAGTGGGCACAGGCCACTCCTGCCTTCATACCTAAATTATCCAACTGGAAAAAACCTGATATGTCCTTTTCCGTGAAAACCGTTTTAAGAAGGGAATACACGGGATTCTTCGTCATAGTAAGTGCCTTCACCTCTTTTGAAATACTGGGGGATTTTATAGCAGAAGGAAGGTTTGAGATCGATCTGGAATGGATTGTCTTTTTTGCAGCAGGCGCTATAATCTATTTAACATTAAGAACATTAAAAAAGCATACAAAAATACTTCATGTTGATGGAAGATAGGGAATACCCAAAAATTCATCCCTTTCTTCAAATGACCTCTCCTCATTACTGAATTTGTGTTTTATTTCACATCTGTCCAAATAAAATACTAATAAGGCAGGGCACCTCATAATGAAACTCCCTGCGGCAAGCCGCAGGGTATCAAAAACTAAAATAATGAATTATATTAGGTAATTATCCTCTTCAGGGGATAATTACCATTTTTATATAAAAATTTTAACACTACGCTTTAAGAGTATACTCCCTCAAGACCTCATTTATAAGAGTTTGATATTTCTTTTTCCTTTCACTTGCAAGCCGTTTAAAATAAAGCAAAACATCATCATCAAGCCGTAAGGAAACAGTTACCTTTTTTGGTCTGTAAAATCTGCCCCTTATACCCTTTGAAAAATCATATTCTTTTTTGAGTTCAAAGTCTTCTCTGTCTTGTACTTTCTTCATATTGTTTACGCTCCTTCGTTGTAGCCTTCCTTGCGGTTATTATTCTTATATATTCTTCCTTGTTCAGTTATAGTATATAAATGTCCAATAACTATAACCTTTCCCTTTTTTGTAGAACCTATAGTTATCCATCTTTCTTCAAAATAGTTAAACCTTTTATCTAAAATTGAAATATGAAATGGATCATCAAATACTTCAACTGCCTCTCCAAAATCTATACCATGTTTTGGTGGAGGCGGTGGGAATCGAACCCACGTCCGGAAGCACTACGTTCAGGCATCTACATGCTTAGCCTATCTATTGAATTTCGGATAATGAGCTGCCGACAGGCAGGCCACTCACTATCCTATCCCTCATGGTTCTCGTCTTGCCACCCGAGGGCAGGGTGGTCAAGACCAGCCTGCTTGCCCACACCATCTGAGGATAGCAGGCATCTCCCCAGTGGTGCGCTGCTATTTATTAAGCAGCGAGTGCGAGTTCGCTGTTGGCGTTTGTGTTTTTCCCGTCTTTTTACGTGGTGACGGGACCACGGCATGCCACCTGAACTTCGCTACCCCCGTCGAGTCCTTTCGCCCCCGAAGGATAACCGTATAGCTTAAACGGTTCGAACCGTTTGAAAATCAGCCTCTTTTCATGGCTCGGTCGATTTCACGCTGAGCTTCCCGCTCCCTGATGCGGTCTCTCTTTTCGTATTTCCTCTTTCCTCTTGCCAGAGCAACCTCGACCTTTGCCCAGGGGCCTTTAAAATATATCTTGAGGGGAATAAGGGTATAGCCCTTCTGGGCTATCTGTCCCATCAGTCTCTGGATTTCTTTTTTGTGAAAGAGCAGTTTTCTCGTCCTTACAGGATCATGGTTCATTATATTGCCATGACTGTAAGGACTGATATGGCAGTTCAACAGCCATGCTTCTCCTTCTTTTATTATAACATAACTGTCTTTCAGATTTGCCCTTCCCTCTCTCAGGGACTTTACCTCTGTACCTGTCAGTACAATGCCTGCTTCATAGGTTTCTATAATATCGTAGTCGTGGTAGGCCTTACGGTTCTGACAGACTATCTTCATTAATTTATTGTCTCTCAATAGCCCTGAGGGCTATATCTTTCCTGTAATGCATTCCCTCGAAATGTATCTTTTCCATAGCACTATATGCCCTGTCCCTTGCATCCTTTATGTCCACTCCGAGGGCTGTGACACCCAGCACTCTGCCGCCGGAAGTAACAATCTCACCATCCTTATATGTTGTTCCAGCATGGAATACAACAACATCCTCCATCTTTTTTACCTCTTCAAGTCCTGTTATCACCTTGCCTTTTTCATACTTTCCAGGATAGCCTCCTGATGCTGCAACCACACAAACAGAAGCCTCGGGTCGCCATTGCAAAGCCATTCTGGAAAGTCTTTCTTCCACTATTGCAAGTGATATCTCCAAAAGGTCTGACTTCAATCTGGTTAGTAGTGGTTGGGTCTCGGGGTCTCCAAACCTGCAATTAAATTCAAGCACATAGGGTTCACCATCCTTTATCATGAGACCAGCATAGAGAACCCCTTTATATTTAATGCCTTCCCTGCTCAGGCCTTTTATGGCAGGCTTCATGACTTTTTCCATGATCTTCTCTTCTATATCGGATGACACAACCGGTGCAGGGCTGTAAGCACCCATCCCCCCGGTGTTGGGGCCTTCATCATTGTCAAAAACCCTCTTGTGATCCTGAGAGCTTGCCAGAGGCAGTATAGTCTCACCATCAGTAAAGATAAGATATGAAGCCTCTTCTCCTTCCAGACACTCCTCAATAACCACCCTTTCTCCTGCTTCTCCAAAGACCCTCTCCTTCATAATCCTTTTAAGCGCATCTATAGCCTCGTCAATGCTCTTTGCAACAATAACACCTTTACCTGCAGCAAGCCCGTCAGCCTTTATCACTATAGGAGCTCCCTTCATCCTTACATACTCTTCTGCATGCAGGTAGGAGGTAAACACCCTGTATTCTGCAGTGGGAATTCCGTGGCGTTTCATAAATTCCTTGGCAAATACCTTGCTGGATTCAAGCCGGGCAGCTTTTCTGTTTGGACCCACTATTTTAAGATCGTTTTTTTCGAAGACATCAACTATTCCTTTTGAAAGCGGATCCTCAGGCCCAACTATTGTAAGGTCAATCCATTCGTATTTTACAAAATCCACAAGCCCATCATAATCGTTCATATTCAAATCAACACACTCAGCAAGATCGGAGATCCCTGCATTTCCGGGGCAGCAGTAGATCTTGTCAACCCTGGGGGTCTGAGCAAGTTTCCATACAATGGCATGCTCTCTGCCTCCTCCCCCGATTACCAGAACCTTCATAAGACCTCCTTCTTAATTCTTCTTTTGTTCAGCTCTGATCACAAGCCAGTAAACAAGACCAAGCGTAAGTATGGCAGCAACAAAATAGTATGCTGTATCCAACTTTTCATGTTTCAGGGTAACAACCATCAGATCCCTAATGAATGCCACAAGGGCAACACCTATAAACACACTTATGTTAAATTTCCCCCCCTTGAGATGTGATATCTCTGTATTCATCAACTCTATCAGCACCCAGAGAATCAGTAACGAACCAAGGGCTGTAATAATACCACGTGAAAGGCCCTCCTGGAACATTTTTACTACATCATAAGCAAACAGTCCCACAACCCCAAGGGTTATAAATATAAGCGCAAAAACAAGCACAAGATTCATGGCACTGGTGAATCGCTCTGCAAATGTAACAAGGGAGCTCTTCAGTTTATAGGCTGTTGAATACTGTCTTATCTCCTCCTCCACATAGGAACTTGTAATCACATCAAGATTTATATCTATCAGTTTATTCAGGGATTCCTTTAGCGCTGTCCTGTGCACCCTGTCATCAATCTCTTCCGATAGTATATCCATAAGCATGGCCCTTATGGCATTCATTGACACACTCACATGGTGGGGATTTATACCCAGGGCTGCATGCACCTTGCCTATCCTGATAAGACGTAGATGATAATTGCCGTCATAAGGTCCTCTGAAAAGATTCAGCAGCCAGTGTTTATGATGGTTTCTCAGATCAGGATGGGTTTTGAGTTTTTCAATGATTACAGGGTCACCCATGGCCACGATTCTCTGCTCGAGGTTATCAATGATCTTATCAGCCCTTTTTTCGATCATAGAATAGAGACTCTGTACCCGCTCTTCATCCTTTATAGTCAGGTTATAATGTTCTTTAATTCTGTTGAATCTTTCCATGAATTCCTACTGCTCTGACCCTGTTATTGTTTTCTGGAGATAGTCTGCTATAGCTGCATCGTACTTTGATGTGTGAGCAAATACCTTCTGTGCAAGCCTCACTCTTGTCTTGTATGATACCTCACCACCAAGACGAACAATCTCCTCTCTTACAATCTCATAGTCAGCGGGGTCTACAATTACCACCACACTTTCAAAATTTTTAGCAGCAGCCCTTATCATGGTTGGACCACCTATATCGATATTCTCAATTGCCTCCCGGAAGGTAACATCAGGTTTTGATATCGTCTTCTCAAAGGGATATAGATTCACAACCACCATATCAATAGGTTCTATGCCATGCTTCTTTAACTGTTCCATATGCTCGGGATTGTCTCTGCGAGCCAGTAATCCTCCATGTATCTTCGGATGCAGTGTCTTGACCCTGCCCTCGAGGATTTCTGGAAATCCAGTGTATTCAGACACCTCTTTGACATCTATGCCAGACTCTTTCAGTTTTTTTGCAGTACCTCCGGTGGAGAGGATCTCCACACCGAAGTCTGACAACACCCTTGCAAAATCATCCACACCGCTCTTGTCCGAAACACTTATAATTGCCCTTCTGATTTTTCCCATTATATCCTCCTGTAAAAAGTATAGATCTTGAAAATGTACAATGCAGAAACCACATACCGAGACATGAGACTTTTCACAAAAACCAAATAACCATAGAAAGGCAGCATATCAAACATACGATGTATCATCGGCAATGTACTGTGATTTTAGCATCTTGCTATTCGAAAGGTAAAGACTTTATGATATTAATCATGCCAGAATTTGTTTATGAAGCAGTAGATAGAGAGGGCAAAAAAATCAAAGCAAAGGTGCAGGCCACTGATGTGGAGACCCTGAAGGAATCACTCAAAAGAGAAGGCTACATACCTCTGTCTATCTCTCCCTTCAGAGAAAGCCGATTCAATATCTTTAAGAGAGCAGGGCAGAAAGACCTCCTTGTACTGACTCAGGAGTTGGCCAGTCTTCTCAGCTCAGGTCTCCCCTTGGACAGGGCTATTTTCATTCTCTCTCAACATGCTGAAAAACATGAATTAAGAGAGATTCTTAATGAGATTTACAAGGATCTGCAACAGGGCAAATCCCTCTCAGAGGCAATGGGCAGACATAAAATCTTTCCCAAATTATATGTTAACATGGTACGTTCTGGTGAAGCAGGAGGAGTCCTTGAACCCGTTCTCATGAGAATTGTATCATTCCTTGAGACAACCACTGCCTTTAAGGAAGAGGTCCTTTCTGCACTCATCTATCCAATACTTCTAACTGTAGTAGGCTCTGTTTCAATAGCTATACTTATGCTGTATGTTATACCCAGATTTGCTGTAATCTTCGAAGAAATGGGACAGAGTCTTCCACTACCTACAATGATTCTGCTCAACATGAGCCATTTTGTAGTAAAATTCTGGTGGCTTGGGGTAGCCTCTCTTATAGCATTAATATACTTTCTCAGGCGGTACGCAAGCACAGAAGAAGGTAGACTTGTTATGGATAGACTGCTGCTTAAAATACCTGTAGTCAGACGATTACAAACAAGACTCTATATTTCTCGTTTTGCAAGAACCATGGGAACACTCCTTAAAAGCGGGGTACCCATCCTGAAGGCAATAAGGATATCGCGAGAGGTGGTCGGAAATGAGGTGGTCTCCAAGAAGCTTGAAGGACTTGAGGAAGGTGTCAGGAAAGGACGTGGGGTAAGCCAACCCCTGAGGGAAAGTGGTGTTTTCCCTGAAATTGTGCTTCAGATGGTAGCTGTGGGTGAGGAAGCAGGAAGGCTTGAGGAGACCTTCCTGAACATTGCCGAACGTTTTGAAAATGAGACACGCTCCATGATAAAAAGGCTTATAGCCTTCATAGAACCAGCGATTATTCTCTTCATGGGATTGATTGTTGCCTTTATAGTTATTTCCATGCTTCTCGCAATCTTCAGTATAAATGAGATACCTTTATAATGTCTTAAGTTGTTGCATTATCTCTAACATATCTTCTGGTATGGGGCTTGAAAATTCCAGCCACTCTCCAGTTACTGGGTGAACAAACCCGAGCACAGCCGCATGAAGCATCTGCCGTGGTATTTTAATAGTTCTGTCTTTGATCTTCAAAGATGTTTTTCTGCCATAAACACTATCTCCAAGCACAGGATGACCTATGGAAGAGAGGTGAACCCTTATCTGATGGGTCCTTCCTGTGGCGAGCCTTACCTCAATCAAAATGGAATTTTTATACTCCTCCAAAACCCTCCAGTATGTCTTTGCATAACGACCCCTCTTGACTCTTGTGGACATCTTTTTTCTATGGGTCTTACTTCTGCCAATGGGCAGCTCGATCTCTCCTTCCCTTTCTTTCATATGTCCAAAAACAATAGCATAATATGTACGTTTGATCTCTCTCCTTTTAAATACTTCTACCAGGGTATAATATGCCTTTTCTGAAAGAGCAACCACTACCACTCCAGAGGTATCCTTATCCAGCCTGTGTACAACACCTGGCCTCAAAGGCCCTCCAACAGAGGCCAGTTTATCAATATGATATGCCAGGGCATTCATAAGGGTTCCACTTCGGTGTCCTGCTGCAGGATACATAACCATTCCTGCTGGTTTGTTTATTACTGCCACATCTTCATCTTTGTACAATATCTCAAGAGGGATTGGCTCTGGCTTAAGAATGACCTCTTTATCTTCAAGAAGGGTCATCTCTATAATATCACCGGGTTTTATTTTCTGACCTGATTTGATTTCTTTGCCATTAAGCAATATAAAACCCTTTTCTATCAGTTTTTTGATAAAGGAACGGGTCTTTGCAGTTTTCTCGGCAAGATAGAGGTCTATTCGTTGCCCTGCCTCTGAATCTGCTACCTTTATAATCTCTTTTATAATCTCTTTTGAATACATATAAAAATACTACCACAAGGGCATGAACTATCTCTATTGAACAATACTGTCCGGTAAACCGTGTAAGTCTTTGTAGGACAGGGAATAGTTGTTGTGTTTTTATCGGACACCACTGTCTATTGAATTGTAATATCAGAAATTCGTCTCTACTGTTATATCCCGGGCTAAAAAGTGAAGATCCCCGACCAGAGGTCGGAGCTTCACTGTCTTTGAGGGGGGCAAAGCCCCCTTTGAGATTTATCAAGGACATGTTACAGGAAGGGATCGAGTTGTAATAAAACAGAAATAGAGTATCAGACAGCCATCCATTATTTTCAGCAGGAAAATAAAAAGGGACATGGTAGAACCATGTCCCTTTTTAAATTTTAACTCCGGCAGCGACCTACTTTCCCACGACCTCCCGGTCGCAGTATCATCGGCCCTGGTGGGCTTAACTTCCGTGTTCGGAATGGGAACGGGTGTTTCCCCACC
>JAADHP010000133.1 GCA_013151785.1 Nitrospirota bacterium
TTTAAGGATTGCGGGAATGTGACTGGCGATATAGCATTGAAAAAAGGTACGGGTATGTATTTCAGTTGAAGCATTGGATTTATGTTAACTCCAGATGAAATAGTGGTTTGCAGACAAGATGATTGAAAAAATATTCAGAGGGGTGAACTAATGAAAGGGGCTTGTTTTTATAGTTTTATTAAGGCATTTTCTGTAGTGTTTGTCTGCCTGGTAGTTTCAATGGCAGTATCAGCGGAGATGGATTTTTCTTCAAGGTTCCTGCTCGGAGACTATGTTCTGATAGGCAAAGCCCTGGATTCTGATTCAACATATTACGGAAAAGTGCATATATACGCACAGGATGGCTCAATTAAGGTAAAGCGTATTATAAAGGGAGGCGAGATAACAGGTACAGCCAGTATCGAGACTGCTCTGGGTGGCGATGCAAAGGTGCTTCGTATTCGCTTTATTGAAAACAATATAAAATACGAGGAGACCTGTCTATGGTTGAGTGATCTGGACAGTTATGCCCGTATTACCTGCTTTCTCTATCGGCCAGGGGTAAAAACAGATAATCCAGGTCTGGAGGCACTGTTTCACGATTACAATGCCAATTGAGATACTGGTACTGTATCCCTCTGCCTTTCTGAATTTTCAGAGGAGTTGCAGGGTAGAAAACAGGCTGGCTGGGGCGGGTGGACTCGAACCACCAGATGGGAGATCCAAAGTCTCCTGACTTGCCATTTGTCTACGCCCCAACTATATAAATTTTCTGATAAAATATATGTCCTTGTCAAGTGAGGTATTGTAACACAAAAGGGTGTTGTTGTTTGGAATTCTTTGTCAGTTTATATTTTAATCCGGTAGTGTCCAGAATAATTTCAGATTTGTAAACAAGGCAGGGTGCCGAAGAAAAATAAGCACCACACCGGTGCCTACAGTAAACAGTGAGCGGTTAGTAGTGAGCAGTCAGAAGGTTCCCGGAAAAATCCTAATGAGTGGATGAGTATATGAGTGGATGGGATGATGGGGTAAGGTCAGGGAGCAGCAAGCAGTGAGAGTAAGATGTCATGCTGAACCCTGTGTTGAACTTGTTTCAGTATTGTTTCAGCATCTTGATAAAACAAAGCCATATGAGACCCTGAAACAAGTTCAGGGTGACACAAAAGTCATGTTTTACCAATCGTTATTCATACTTATCGCTGAATCAGGAATACTGAGTTGAATAGTGATACCTCTTCTGAATTTCAACAGTGATTTTCAAGGCAGGTTCTGGCAGGGCTAATCCTGTGGATTGCCTTATTTTTATGAGGTGCCCTGCCTTATTAGTGTTTTATTTTTGACAGATGTGATTTTAATCATGTATCTTCTATCTGTATGGCTGGATCATAATACAAGAAGTTGAGATTTTAACTTAAGCTTATGAAGAATCAGAAGATAAAAAGGAACAAAAACCCACGCCTGGTGGTAGTGTATTCCCTGATTGATGTTTTTCAAAAAGGATATAAACCAAAGGAATGTATAAACAGATACGGAAGGTATCTTAATAAAAAGGACAGGGCAATGTTTCAGGAGATCCTTTATGGAGTTTTAAGGAATGCCCTGTATTTAGAGTGGATTCTGAGGCAGTATTTACCAAAACCAGAGAAGACAAGTAAGACAACATTGTATAACCTTATGGCAGGGCTCTATCAGGCAATATATATGCGGGTGCCTGACTGGGCTGTGGTGAATGAGACTGTAGATGTAGAAAAGCATTCAGGAAGGAAACCATCTCTTGTAAATGGGGTGTTGAGGAACTTTTTGCGTTCTGGCCATATACCGTCACCAGAGGGGGATTTTGAGGAACGTCTTGCTGTTTTAACCTCTCATCCTGTATGGATGATAAAAAGATGGAGTAAAAGGTTTGGCAGGGAAGAGACAGAAAGGCTTGTCCGGGCAAACAACGAAATCCCTCCCCTTGTTCTGCGGGTGAATCTGCTGAGGTATTCAAGGGATTATATAATGAAAGATTTACTGAAAAAGGGGATAAAGGCAGAACATACTAAGTATTCTCCAGCAGGATTGAAGATATTGCCTCCCTATGATTTCAGGGATATTGAGGGCATGATTGGCAAAGTCTTTATTCAGGATGAGGCGGCACAATTGATATCCTACCTGCTTGATGTAAGGGAAGGAATGAGGATACTTGATGCCTGTGCAGCTCCCGGTGGTAAGACAACGCACATTGCAGAGATAACAGAAGATAAAGCCACCATTGTTGCAGTTGACCTGCATCCCGACAGATTAAAACAGTTAAAGGAGAACATCCTGAAAGGTGGTTACAGGTCCATAGGGATAGTACAGGGTGATGTAAACTCAATAACCTGGCAAAAAGGGTTTGACAGGATACTTCTTGACAGTCCCTGCTCCTCCCTTGGAGTGATAAGAAGAAATCCTGATCTGAAATACAGATACAAGGGACCGGAAGAGATTGAAAGATTTAAACAAAAACAACTCCATCTTCTATTAAACGTTAGCAACTACCTCCGTGAAGGTGGTATCCTTGTGTATTCTGTGTGTTCTTTTGAGCCAGAGGAGACAAAAGAGGTTGTTGATGAGTTCTTGCATAAAAGAAAGGATTTTTATATTATAGACAGGATGGATAAATTCGAGTGTTTTTTTGATAAAGACGGCTATTTTTTTACTTTCCCCCACAGGGATAACATGGATGGATTCTTTGCCGTGAGGTTGTCAAGAAGATGAGGACGCTGATCAGAGTAGGAATATACGTAACAACCTTTCTGATTTTGACTACCTTGAGTGGTTATCTTACCTTCAGGTTCATGGGGGCAGGTAAGACAGTTACCGTGCCAGATCTCAGAGGGAAGGACCTGATAGAGGCCAACAGATTGATTCTTGAAAAGAGACTGTATCTTAAGGTTCAGGCTGAGGAGTTCAGTACAGATGTGCCAGCAGGCTATATAATCATGCAGAGTATTCCACCAGAGGAAAAGATAAAGGAAGGAAGAACCATAGAGGTGGTGGTAAGCAAAGGTCCGAAACGATATTATATGCCGAATTTCGTGGGTATGCTTGTGGATGAGGCAAGGGAGAAGGCAATTGAGAAGAATATCAAGATCGAAAGGGTCATTAAGGTTCATTCTGACAGATTTGTGACTGATATGGTTATTGCGCAGATGCCGGATGCCGAGGAAAAGGGCTCTGATAAGGTCACCCTTCTTGTAAGTTCTGGCAAATTCAGGATTCCTTATGTCTGTCCGGATTTTATGAGGATGGGGCTTGACGAGGCAAAGGCACTTGCTGACAGGCTTGGTCTTGAACTTGAATTAACAGGGTTTGGTGGAATTATATCAGCACAGAAGCCAGCTCCAGGAGAGATTATCTTCAGGGGAGATGTGGTAAGACTGAAACTAAAATACAAGGAGGATCAGGATCTGAAATGGCTTTGATAGCGCCTTCAATACTATCTGCTGATTTTACAATCCTTGGTGAGGAGATAAAAAAGGCTGAACAGGCTGGTGCAGACTGGATTCATGTGGATGTGATGGATGGAAGGTTCGTACCAAATATCACCATAGGTCAGGAGGTAGTTCGTTCCATAAGGAAAGTTACCTCACTTCCCTTTGATGTCCATCTCATGATAGTTGAGCCTGAAAGGTATATAAAGGAATTCGCAGAGGCAGGGTCTGATTATATAACGGTTCATTACGAGGCATCCGTTCATTTGCACAGGACTGTTCAATCCATTAAGGAAGAAGGTGCAAAGGCAGGTGTATCTATCAATCCTGCTACACCTGTTATGGTTCTTGATGAAATCATTGCAGAGCTTGACCTTGTTTTGATAATGTCTGTTAATCCAGGGTTTGGTGGACAGAGATTCATTGAAGAGGCGTTGAGGAAGATCGGTCAATTGAAAAGGATTAGAAATGAAAGAAAGCTGGATTTTCTTATAGAGGTTGATGGTGGAATAAAGGTTGATAATGCCCAGAGGGTAATCAATGCCGGCGCGGATGTGCTTGTAATGGGTTCGGGTTTTTTCAATAGCCCCGACTACAGCGAGGTTGTGAGAAGGATAAGGGATGGATGAGTGGAGGTCAGTGAGCGGTTAGCAGTGAGCAGTAAGAGCAAGGTATCATGCTGAACCCAAATCCAGCGATAAAGTTACAGCAGTGGTATGGTAGAGTCTTGCACTCATTCTCGTCAGGCTCCTGCCTGCCTCCGAGGGAATTTTGCGATTTGCCGTCCAGGCAAATCTTATGCAAAATTCAAAACCCTTCAGACCCTACCATACCACTGCTTTCAGCTTTTATTCCTTATCCTTACACCCGGAACCGGGCTGAATTTAGTTCGCCCTCTGGTCTTTTAGATTCTGACCTTTGTCAGAATGACAGATGATGGCAGTGTTATGCTGAATTTATCCTGGACAGATGCGAGATTATAATGTACAATGTTTTGTATAAGGCAGATAGATTAAGAGAGAAGAACCATTTTCCCGAGGCCCTGAAACTCTACAGAAGGGCAGCAAAGGAATTCCGTCAAGTTGATGAACTATCAGGGCTTTTTGAGTCTTTAATGGGGATGGCTCACTGCTACAGAATGATGGGCAGATATGAAAAGGCGATTGAGTGCTACAGGGCTGCTACAGATATTGCCAGAGAACTCAATGATTATACAGGATATCATGATGCCAACATGGGGCTTGGACTGTCTTTAAGGGGGATGGGGTTATGGAAAGAGGCACTGGGACATTTTCGGGCATCCCTGAGATATTATAAGAAGAAAGACGACAGGGAAGGTATAGCCTTTGCCTTGTGGTCAATAGCAGGTGCCTACAGGTACAAGGGTGATCCCCTCAAGGCGATTGAATTGTTGAAGGAAGCTCTTAGGTTGATCAGAAGATCAGGAGATCTGATTGCAAAGGGTTATATCCTGAATGCCCTTGGTGGTTCCAGCAGGGTGGCAGGGCTTGTCAGGAAATCGCTCAAATATTACACTGAAGCAAACGAGATATTCAGGAACGAAAGGGATACCTTCGGACTTGCCTATTCCTATTGTGGTGTGGGAAACGCTCACAGGATGCTCGGAAATTACAGAGAGGCATCAGGGTATTTCAAAAAAGCATTGAAACTCTATGATCGGATAGGTGATATTGTGAGTTCTGCCTACACATTGTGGAGTCTGGGCCAGGCGTACCTGATGACAGGCAATCTGAGCAAGGCAAAGGAGTATCTTGAGAGTGCCAACAGATATTTCAGGAAAACTCATGACCATCGTGGACAGACCTATTACTATCTTGGTGCTGCGCAGTACTATATCATGTTAAACAAAAAGACAACAGCAAAGTCTTTATTAAGCAGGGCGATCAGGTTATCAGAGGACAAAGGTTTTTCTCTGGAGCATAGTCATTCCCTCTGTCTTTATAATCACATTAACGGTAAAGTGGTCTCCAGGGATTGGTATAAGAAGAAAGGATTAAAAATAGAGTTTCAAGGGATTCCGTTTAATATTCCATAACCAGGGGAGTAAAGGTTGTCATATCTTAATATCCCGAATTTTCTTACAACTCTGAGGATAGTTCTTATCCCTGTGTTTGTGAGCGCATTGATTTACAGACGGTATGATTACGGTCTATATATTTTCTTTTTTGCCGCTGTGTCGGATTTTCTGGATGGCCTTATAGCGAGAATGAAAAACCAACAGACCGAGCTGGGAAAATTCCTTGATCCTGTGGCTGACAAGTTTCTGCTTGTAACCTCTTTTGTTCTCTTTGCTGTTTATGGTTTTGTTCCCAAATGGCTTACCATTACCGTAATCAGCAGGGATATAATAATTGTTACGGGATGGCTTATACTGTACTTCCTTACACACAGGGCCAGGGTAGAACCGAGTGTACTTGGTAAGGCTGCAAATGCCTCACAGTTAATACTGCTTGTTTATATTTTACTCAGTATTAATCTTCAAGGCGATTTTCTGGGAATTGAGACATTGCTTGTTTATGTCACAGCGTTCCTTACTGTTATTTCAGGGATACATTATATATACAGGGGGCTTTCATAGATGGCGATTAATGGCAATGTCGTGGATTATGTGATAAAGGGCAGTCATGCGGAAAGGGCAGGGATACAATCAGGAGATGTAATCCTTTCCATCAATAGAAGAAAGGTGCGGGATGTTATCGATCTTATGTACTACTGTCATGAGGAAGTATTGGACATCCGTATCAGGAGGGACAGGAAGATAAAGAGATTGAAGATAAACAAGCCCGAAGATGAGGATATCGGAATTGTATTAAAGCCCTTCAAAATAAAGCGCTGCAGGAACAGATGTGTATTCTGTTTTGTGAATCAGTTGCCAAAGGGGTTGAGAAAAAGCCTCTATATCAAGGATGAAGACTACAGGATGTCCTTTCTTTTCGGAAATTATATAACCCTTACAAATCTTACGGAAGAAGATAAAAAAAGGATTATCCAGCAGAGGTTAAGCCCTCTTTACGTATCTGTACATTCTACCGACCAGAGGGTAAGAACAAGACTTCTGAGAAATAATGCTGCAACGGATATCCTGCAGGAGATAAAGTGGTTAACCGATAATCGTATCAGGATTCATGCCCAGATTGTTGTCTGTCCTGGATACAATGATGGTGATAATCTTGTAAATACCATAAAAGACCTGCACAGGTTTTATCCCTATGTGATGTCTGTTGCTGTTGTACCGGTGGGGCTGACAAGATTTGTAAAGACTGACATAAGAGGAGTGAGTGAGGAAGAGGCTGTAAAGATTGTTCGTACCATAAGCGGTTTTCAACGAAGATTCATGAAGCGTTACGGTGATGCCTTTGTGCATGGTGCAGATGAGCTGTATATAAAGGCAAGAAGAAGGTTTCCACCTTTAAAATACTACGGAGACTTCCCACAGATCGAGAATGGTGTGGGTATGGTTCCCCTTTTTCTACATAAGGCAAACAGGATAAAGATACCACCCCTAAAATCCAGAAAGCGATATGTTACCTTTACTGGAAGTTCTTTTTATCCCTTTTTGAAGGGACTTGTGGACAGACTCAGGACAAAGGTCTCTATTGACCTGATTCGGATAAATAACAACTTCTTTGGTGAACAGGTTACAGTAACAGGGCTTCTTACAGGAAGGGATATTATTAAATCACTGGTGGATATAGTGTCGAAATATGATATCATACTCATGCCGGATGTGGTGTTAAGGGATGGAGGAGATCTTCTGCTGGATGACGTAACTGTGAAGGATATTGAAGAGATTCTTGGAAGGCCTGTGAATGTTTTTGATTCAACACCAGAGGGTTTAATAAAATCATTGGAGGTTTTAGATGAAAATTAATGCAAAGACACGTGTTACAGGACTCATAGGTTATCCTGTGGAGCATAGTCTCTCGCCATTGATGCACAATGCAGCCTTTGATAGTCTCGGATTGAACTACTGTTATGTTGCCCTGCCTGTGAAGACGGATGCACTCCCGGAGGCAATCAGGGGAATCAAGGCCTTGAATTTTGCCGGATGCAATGTAACGGTGCCGCATAAGCAAAATGTGATATCCCTGCTTGAAGAGATAGACGAAGAGGCCCGATTTATAGGCGCTGTTAACACAATAAAAAACGAAGAAGGAAGGCTGAAAGGCTATAATACAGACGGAAGGGGTTTCATGGAGAGTCTTAAGGAGGAAGGTGTAGAAGCTGAAGGTAAGGATGTATTTATAATAGGGGCAGGTGGTGCTGCAAGGGCAATCGGATATTACCTTGCTCAGGTGGCTTCAAGGGTCTGTATCTTTGATATTGATACTGCCAGGGCCATGGCCCTGGTTAATGATCTTAAAAGAATAAAGGAGAGTGTTGTATTTGTGGATTCCCTTACGAGGATCAGGACATCGGATATCATAATAAATGCCACGCCCCTCGGGCTGAAAGAGGATGATCCACTGCCCCTTGATCTGAATTATTTAAATCAGAATCATATAGTTTATGATCTTATCTACTGGGATACCGTACTCTTAAGAGAGGTCCGTTCCCTTGGGTGCAGGGCAATTAATGGTCTTGGTATGCTTTTATGGCAGGGTGTGCTTGCCTTTAAGATATGGACAGGGATTACACCTCCGGTGGACATTATGAGAGAAGTGCTCCTGGAGGGTTTGAAAAAAAACAATCCATAGAGGTGGGTTATGGAAGACGCAAAGAGGCGTTCTATAAGATTCCCTATCTTTGCCATTGCAGAGTTGAGGAGTAACACTCAGAGTTGGGAGAATACCATTACCACCATGGTAGACAACATATCACTTCACGGCATCGGACTGTATTCATTAAGACCTGTTGAAAAGGGTGAGGATGTTCAGATGAACATAAGATTCATAGACAGGGATGGCTCTGAGAAAAGTGGTAACCTTTCTGGAAATGTGGTATGGTCAATAAGATATCATGATGTTTATCTCATAGGGATTGCCTTTAAGGAAGAGATTACACCTGCAAACAATCCTCCTCTATATTCATATTATCAGGAACTGAATCCTGCAAAAGATTGAGATGAAGAGCAGATTCAGGGGCTGTCTTGCCGGTCTTGCCCTGGGTGATGCACTTGGCGCTGATTTCGAAGGTATGCCACCTGGTGAGTATCCTGTTGATTGTAGCGCTCCCCTCCATTATACGGATGACACAGAGATGATGATAAATCTTACGGAGAGCCTGTTAGAGATGGAGTGTGTACTGCCCGAGAATATGGCAAGACACTTTATAGAGGGGCTTAATCCGTGGCGTGGCTATGGCCCCGGTACCCTCAGGGTGCTGTCCCTGATAAAATCTGGTGTGCCTATTGACAGGGCCACGACAATGGTTTTTAAGGAAGGCTCAAAGGGTAATGGTGCTGCCATGAGGGTTGCACCTATAGGTTTGCTTTACTGGTATGATGAT
>JAADHP010000251.1 GCA_013151785.1 Nitrospirota bacterium
TCTGTAGATACGTTCTAAAAGGAGATCCTCTCGGAAAAATAGTATCCAAATCCAGCTGTAAGAATAACAACGAATAGCTGAAAGCAGTGGTATGGTAGAGTCTGAACGGTTTTGATTTTCTGAAGCCCTTCGAAGGCAATACCTGTATGCCTGCTTTTGTACAGACCTTTTTTCTATCGGCATTCCTGGGTATCATGAAAACAGTTTTTATCTTGGACAGATATAAGTTATAATAGAATTATAGAGATCTTGAAAGGAGGTTTTTTATAGCCACAGTTTACGGAAATACATCAGGCCTCAAAAAGAGAGAGATTCACCTTTTAGAACGTATCTACAGAAGGCGTATCCCCTCTAACAGCCTGTTCACAAATGAACTGGTAAAATTTATTGTTTCCCTTTCCCACTCCTTTAACAGGCAGATTGGTATCATTATAAACAGAGCTGGTATTATAACCCATGTAATTGTAGGGGACAACAGGGGGATTTTTATCCCTGACCTGTCCTCATACCCCATTGGCAGGAGGCCCCTGAGGGGGTTACGGCTCCTGCATACCCATCTGAACAATGAACCCTTAACAAAGGACGACCTGACAGACCTTGCCCTTCTGAGATTTGACATCATAACCGCAGTGGGCATAAAGGATGGTATGCCTGCACTCATCTACAATGCCCATCTGCTTCCTGATCTGGACAGGGGCCTGGAGGTATTAGAACCTCTCCACTTCTCCTCCTTCCAGTTCAATTTCGAGGTATTTATCTCATCCCTTGAAGAGGAGATGGACAGAAGGGCTGTCATATCCCAGGACGACCCCAGGGAGCGGGCAATTTTAATAAGTGTATCCACTGCACCGAAGTATCTTCAGGAGGAATCCCTTGATGAGCTTGAGGAACTTGCCCTTTCGGCAGATGTAGTGGTTCTCGGCAGGGTTATACAGCGGCTTAAAGAGATCAATCCCAAGTACCTGATGGGCATAGGAAGATTGAAGGAACTCATTATCGAGGCCCTGTCCAAAAGGGCCACATTGCTTATCTTTGACCAGAACCTTTCTCCGTCCCAGATGAAGGCAATTACAGATCTCACAGAACTGAAGGTAATAGACAGAACACAGTTGATACTTGATATCTTTGCCAAGAGGGCACATACACGGGATGGCAAGGTTCAGGTGGAACTTGCCCAGTTGAAATATCGTCTTCCCAGACTTTCAGGCAAAGGTACTGCCATGAGTCGTCTCACAGGAGGTATAGGCGGAAGAGGCCCTGGTGAGATGAAACTGGAGATAGACCGTAGGCGTGTGAGAGATCGGATTCACCTCCTTGAGCGAGAGTTAAAAAAACTGGCCATGGCAAGACTGCAACGCAAGCGCAGAAGGGTTGAAAAGGGTGTTCCCATTGTTTCCATTATTGGTTATACCAATGCAGGGAAGTCCACCCTCCTGAATAGCCTCACCAGAAGCCATACCTTTACTGAAGAGAGGATGTTTGCCACCCTTGACACTGCAAGCCGTCGTCTCAGATTCCCAAGGGAGAGGGAGATAATAATAACCGACACAGTGGGGTTTATCAGGGATCTTCCTCCGGATCTGGTGGCTGCCTTTAAGTCAACCCTTGAGGAACTGGAGGATGCGGACCTGCTGATACACCTTGTGGATATCTCAAATCCAAGGTTTGAGCAGCAGATAGAATCAGTGGAAAGGATAATCGATGAACTGGGTCTTTCCAGAAAGCCAAGGCTTCTTGTCTTCAACAAGATTGATTGCATTGCACAGGAGGAGGTTAAGAATCTCTGTTTCCGATACAATGCTATCGGTATCTCGGCAATTGACAGAAAGACCTTTGTTCCGCTTCTCCGGGCCATAGAGGAGATGCTCTGGAGCAGGGAAGAGGCCCTTCCTGAGAGTGAAAAAATAGCCACATAAAGGGTATAATTGTAGCACACCAGAAATCCATAGAATTTTAGGGAGTTCCTTATGATTACAGAGTTCAAACCCAGGTGGATAGCCTGGGAAATAACAAGGAGGTGTAACCTCAGATGTGTTCACTGCAGGTCTTCTTCCGAGGCAATAGTCAGGGAACATCCTGATTTCTCCACTGAACAGGCATTCAAGGTTCTTGATGATATTGCCAGCTATGCAAAGCCCGTGGTGGTGCTCTCAGGTGGTGAGCCCCTTATGCGTAAGGATGTGTTCGAGATAGCAAAATACGGTACTGACCTGGGGCTCAGGATGTGTATGGCTACAAACGGCGTCCTGATAGACGATGAAAAATGCGAAAAGATAAAGGAATCAGGCATAAAGATAGTATCCCTGAGCCTTGATGGTTCAACTGCAGAGGTTCATGATGACTTCCGGAAGCAGAAGGGTGCCTTTGAAGGCACCATAAGGGCAGCCAGGCTATTTAAAAAACACGGAATTGAATTCATTATAAACTCATCTTTTACAAAACGAAACCAGGAGGAGATTCCCAAGGTATACAGACTTGCAAAGGAACTGGGAGCCACTGCCTGGTACATGTTCATGATTGTGCCCACTGGAAGAGGCGAGGAGATCATGAACGAGCTTATTTCAAAGGAGGATTATGAAGAGATCTTAGAGTGGCACTACAATATGGAAAAACTGGAAAAGGAGATGCTTGTTCGTCCAACCTGTGCACCCCATTACTACAGGATTGTGCTTCAGAAATCAAAGGAAGAGGGCGAGAAGTTCGAGCGTAGATCGCTTAAATTCTCAACAGGCGGTGCAAAGGGCTGTATTGCCGGGCAGTTGATCTGCCTTATAGACGTGGATGGGAATGTACTGCCATGTAGTTATTTCCCCAAATCTGCAGGCAATGTCTTCAGGCAGTCCTTCAAGGATATCTGGGAGAACTCGGAACTCTTCAGAGAACTCCGTGATTTCAAGAGCTACAAGGGCCGCTGCGGCTCCTGTGAGTATATAAATGTCTGTGGTGGCTGCAGGGCCAGGGCATATGCTGTCTATGGCGATTACCTTGAGGAGGAGCCCTTCTGCAGTTATGTGCCTGTGAAGATGAAAAAGAAACTGGTTGTTAAGAAGAACTGAAATGGAGCTTCCTTTATCTGACAGAACTAAGAATAAAATAATAAAAGTCCTCGAATCACGGGACAACATCTCCTTTGCCTATATTTACGGTTCATCACTCATGGATATTACAACCGCCCGTGACCTGGATATTGCGATTTTTTTAAGAATTTACACAGGACTAATAGAGAGTGAATGCAAGGAGGCAGAGGAGATAAAGGAAGCACTCGAATCTGTCATAAATAAACCCGTTGATGTTAAGGTCCTGAATGAAGCACCGATTGAGTTTCAACTTGAGGTTACAGAGACAGGGATGCTACTGTACATATCTGACGAGGACGAATTCACCACGTATCTTGAATCACTTTCAAGAAAGGCTATAGAAACAATCCAGTACAGGTATTCTATTGAGGGTGAACTGTGTCGGTTATAGACCACAGAAGGATAAACTATTTTCTTAAAGACATAGAGGAAGAATTAGAGTACCTTGAAGGCGTGATTCAGAAAGGGCCTGATGATTACCTGAAATCTACAGATAGAACGAAAGGCACGAGATATTCTCTTATCATTCTTACCGAGGCAATGCTGAACATATGTCAACACATCCTTGCCAAACACAGGAGAGTTGCTGTTACAGGTTATAAAGACACATTCCGCAAGGCAGGAGAATATTCAATAATCAATAAATCACTTGCTGAAAGATTGATGTCTCTTGCATCTTTGAGAAATGAATTTCTGACACATGGTTACTGGAAGTGCGATGACAGAAAGCTCTTCAGCCTGGTCTCTGAAAATATTGGAGACATTAAGGCATTTGTAAAAGATATCAAAGATTATATCAAGGAGGCATGATGAACGACACCTTTTTGAGGGCCTGTAGAGGTGAAAGTGTTGAATATACCCCCATATGGATAATGCGTCAGGCAGGTAGATATCTGCCCGAATACCAGAAGGTGCGAGCAAAAGTGGATTTCCTCACACTCTGCAAGACACCTGAACTGGCTGCAGAGGTAACCATCCAGCCTGTTGATATACTGGGAGTGGATGCTGCAATACTCTTCTCTGACATACTTATACCTGTTGAGGCAATGGGGATGAAACTCAGGTTTCTTGAGAGAAAGGGGCCTGTACTGAACAGACCCATAAGAACAGAAAGAGACCTCAAAAGGCTTAAACGGATAGAACCAGAAGTGGATCTTCCTTTTGTCCTTGATACAATAAAAATACTCAGAAAGGCATTGCGAAGAAAAGTGCCCCTTATTGGTTTTGCTGGTGCTCCCTTTACCCTTGCCACATACATGATAGAAGGTGGAAGTTCAAAGAATTTTCTTAATACCAAGACGATGATGCTTTCCGAACCACAGTTGTTTCATAACCTCATGGGTAAAATAACCGAGGTAACAGAGACCTACCTTTCGGCTCAGATAAAGGCTGGTGCACAGGCTGTGCAGATATTCGACTCATGGGCAGGTGCCCTTGCACCTGATGATTACAAGGCCTTTTCACTCCCTTATGTAAAAAGGATCATCAGCAACCTCAGGCCCCTTGGTGTGCCGATTATATACTTTGTTAATAACTGTGGTGGTCTTCTGGAACTTGCCCGCACATCCGGTGCAGATGTAATCGGTATAGACTGGAGGGTTGATATTGGAAAGGCAATCACAAGACTTGGCAGGGATGTCTCAGTGCAGGGGAACCTTGATCCTGTTGCGCTTTTTTCTGATGAAAAGGTGCTTGAGAGAAAGGTCGGGGATATCCTGAAGAAAGGCCGTCGTGCAAAAGGACATGTATTCAACCTGGGTCATGGCATACTTCCTCAAACTCCTCCGCATATGGCAAGGGCGCTGGTAGAGATGGTTCATGAACTGAGCAGCAAACAGTAATCTGCTGGTTAATGAACAAAAAAGGCCAGATTATCAGTTGGTGCCTTTATGATTTTGCCAACTCATCCTACTCTGCTGTAGTGGCAGCAGTTATCTTTCCTGTATATTTCTCAAAAGAGATAGCCCCTTCACAGTCACAGGCAGACCTCTGGTGGGGATGGGCTATCTCATTAAGCATGGCTCTGGTGGCAGTCTCCTCTCCCATTATGGGTGGTATCTCTGACTATTCACAGAGAAGAAAGCCTCTTCTTATTATCTACACCCTTGTAGCAGTCACTGCAACATCGCTCCTCTTTATTCCCCAAAAAGGGATGGTGTTGCTTGCCTTTGTACTGATTATTATTGCCAATTTTGCCACAGAAGGGGCCTTTGTATTCTATAATGCATATCTTCGGGATATTGCAGAGAAAGGGCGTCAGGGAAGGATCTCTGGTTGGGGATTCGGCCTTGGTTATGTGGGTTCAGTGGTATCACTTCTTGTTGCCATCATGCTTATCAGGCAGGGCAATACAGCCCTTGTCTGGCCCTTTGTGGGGGGCTTCTTTCTCATCTTTTCCCTCCCTGCCTTTTTTGTGCTTCCTTCTCAGAGGACAGGTGAGAGCCTCAGGAGAGGTGCAGCGAAAGGTATTAGGGTAATAATCTCCACCCTGAAGGAGGCATTCACTGCACCAAGAACACGGAGATTTCTCCTTTCATACTTTCTCTACAAGGATGCAATAAACACCATAATAGTCTTTTCAAGTCTCTATGCCTCATCAACCCTTTCATTCGGTACAGAAGAACTGATATTGCTATATCTTATCATACAGGTCATGGCCTCGATGGGATCCATAGCATTCTCTGTGCCCACAGACAAATGGGGTGCGTGGAATGTGGTTATGCTTTCGATCATCATCTGGATACTGCTCAGCACCTGGACGTACTTTTTAAAGGAAAAGGAGACCTTCTGGATTGTGGCATCTGTGGGAGGATTCTTTCTGGGCACCATTCAGTCTGCCTCCCGTGCCCTTTTCTGCAGATTCATACCAGAGGGTAAGGATGGGGAGTACTTTGGCATCTATGCCCTTGCTGGAAAGAGTTCTTCTGTAATAGGGCCTGCTCTTTTTGGACTTATTTCCTCTCTCACAGGTAATCAACGTAATGGAATACTCTTTGTTATGTTAATGTTTTTCCTTGGTGCCATACTGATGCTTGGGGTAAGAGATGAAAAGGAGGTTTAAATGATTCATTATACTCACAGAGGTATATCAATAGAAGGTAACATTGTTGATGTTATAAACTCTGACATCTATCCAGGCATTATAGAAATCAGGGATGGAAGGATTATAAAGATTAGGAGAACCTCCAGTGATTATTCTCATTACATTATCCCACCCTTTGTGGATGCCCATGTGCATATTGAAAGTTCCATGCTTGTTCCATCCGAGTTTGCAAGAGTTGCTGTAAGGCATGGCACAGTGGCTACAGTTTCTGACCCCCATGAAATCGCCAATGTGCTGGGTATCTCAGGAGTAAGATTTATGCTGGACAATGGTAAAACAGTGCCTTTCAAGTTCTACTTTGGCGCTCCCTCATGTGTGCCTGCTACAGAGCATGAGACATCAGGAGGCCGCATTGGTGCAGAAGAAATAGAGGAACTCTTCAAAACAACAGAGGTTAACCATCTCAGCGAGGTCATGAATTTCCCTGGTGTAATAAACAATGACCCTGACATAACAGGCAAGATTGAGATTGCAAGAAGATATGGAAAGCCAATAGACGGACATGCCCCTGGATTAAGAGGCGATGCCTTACGTAAGTACATCTCTTCAGGTATAAGCACTGATCATGAATGCCTCAGCCTTGAAGAGGCTGAAGAAAAGATACAATCAGGCATGAAGATTCTCATCAGGCAGGGTTCTGCAGCAAAGGACCTTATGATGCTTCTTGAACTTATTGATAGATATCCTGACAACTGTATGTTCTGTACTGATGACTGTCATCCTGATGACCTTGTAAAAGGACCAGTAAGGGAGATTGTGAAGAATGCCATTGCTTCAGGTATTGATAAATTCAAGGTGTTAAGATGCGTATCAGTAAACCCTGTGAAACACTATGGGCTTGATGTAGGTCTGCTGCAGGAGGGAGATTATGCAGACCTTCTTATAATCGATAATTTCAAAGATTTCAATATACTCAAGACGGTTATCAATGGAAAGATAGTATCAGATGGAGGAAGGACACTTGTAGAACAGATACCTGTTAGTCCCGTTAACAACTTCAACATAGTTGAAAAGAGACTGTCTGACTTTACAGTCAAAAAGAGCGGTGAGAAAATAAATCTGATAATTGCAGAAGATAAAAAAATTGTTACTGGTAGAGAAAGGGTAATTCCAAAGGTATCAGATGATTATCTTACATCAGACCCTGAAAGAGATATCCTTAAAATAGTAGTCATTAACAGGTATCATGATGCTCCAGCAGCAGTAGCCTTTGTTAAAGGGTTTGGGCTCAAAAAAGGAGCTATTGCAAGCTCAGTGGCTCATGACTCTCATAATATAATTGCTGTGGGAGTCTCTGACAGAGACCTTCTCAGAGCTGTAAATAATATAATAAGCAACAGAGGTGGAATGGCTGTTGCCTCTGATGAGTACGAGGAATGTATTCCTCTGCCTGTGGCTGGACTGATGGCAACAGATGATGGGTTTGAGGTGGCTGAAAGATACCATAGAATAGACAGTCTTGCAAAAGCTCTGGGTGCTTCTTTGAGTGCGCCCTTTATGACCCTGTCTTTTATGGCACTTCCTGTAATTCCCTCATTAAAACTGACTGACAGAGGACTTTTTGATAGCGTTAATTTCAGGTTTATAAGCCTGTTCGAGACCGGATAACAGTGAGCAGTGAGCGGTAAGCAGTGGATGAGTGAATAGGTTGATGAGTGAATGAGATGTCATGCTGAACTCGTTTCAGCATCTCAG
>JAADHP010000058.1 GCA_013151785.1 Nitrospirota bacterium
CCCATCCTGCCCGCAGCAAGGCTCTTCAGATGTTTCCCTGTAACCTCCATCACGGATTTCTCAATAGTTTGTCCTGCCTCTTCCTCTCCAAGATGCTCCAGCATCATCGCACCCGCACAGATCGCTGCAAGAGGGTTTATCATGTTCTTGCCTGTATACTTCGGTGCAGAACCACCTATGGGTTCAAACATGCTTACACCCTCAGGATTTATATTCCCACCAGCCGCTATCCCCATCCCTCCCTGTATCATTGCCCCAAGATCCGTTATGATATCCCCGAACATGTTGTCCGTTACTATCACATCAAACCACTCAGGATTCTTTACAAACCACATCGTCATCGCATCCACATGGGCATATTCCGTCTCTATATCTCTATACTCACCCTTTACTTCATTAAATACCCTCTGCCATAAATCCCATGCAAAGGTCAGCACATTCGTTTTGCCGCAGAGTGTCAACTTCTTCCCCTTGTTCCTCCTCCTGCAGTATTCAAAGGCAAACCTTATACATCTCTCTACACCATACCGGGTGTTGATTGACTCCTGTATGGCTACCTCATGAGGAGTCCCCTTTCTCAGAAAGGCTCCACCACCTACATAAAGTCCCTCTGTATTTTCTCTGACCACAACAAAATCAATATCATCAGGCCCCTTGTCCTTCAATGGACAGTCCACGCCAGGATAGAGTTTTACAGGCCTTAAATTTATATATTGATCAAGTTCAAACCTCATCCTCAGTAGTATCCCCTTCTCAAGTACGCCGGGTTTTACCTCTGGATGTCCTATGGCTCCAAGCAATATTGCATCGTAGCCTCTCAGTTCATTAAGGGCACTATCAGGAAGAAGCTCTCCGGTACGAAGGTACCTTTCACCACCAAAATCATAATATTGAAAATTTAGCTTGAAATTATACCTCTTTGATGTAGCCTCAAGTACCTTTACACTCTCCCTTATTACCTCTGGACCAGTTCCATCTCCGGGTATTACTGCTATATTGTAGCTCTTAGCTCTTCATCATTATCCTCCAGTTGAATATAGTGGTATGTGAAATTAACTTAAGATTCTATCAGATTTTGAAGGAAAATGTCTAATAACTGGGTTGACAGGAGTCCCCCCAAGTTTTTTTAAAAAACCACTCTATAGACAAACTTACGTAGCAGTGCCACGGAGCCTTACAGGCAGACAGAGGTGGTGAAGAAGACCATGTAGCAATACCGACTGTAACTTACACCAGGATTCCTCCCTATCACCTGAAGGCTGAAAAACTATGGTTTTTTATAATTAAAAATCCCATTGCATCAATGGGATGATGAACCACCTCTGCCTGCCATGAAAAATCTGCGTTTTTCCATGGAGCCCTCTGTCTGTCACAAAAGTCTACGACTTTTCGTGGGCCCCTTGTTTTAAAAAACTCCAAAAAGTCATGTTGTGATGTTTATCTTTTTTCTTTTCTTTCAACAGGTTCTTTTATTTATAATACATCTTTTGGAGGAACTCCTGACCGGGTTGATTTCCTGGAATACTGATAGAATCTTAGGGCCCCTTCTCCACAATAGCCTTATTTATCTTATGGGCAAGACAGCCTGCACCAAAGCCATTGTCTATATTCATCACGGCAATGCCAGGCACACAGGAGTTAAGCATGGAAAAGAGCGCTGTAAGACCTCCGAAAGATGTTCCATATCCTCTCGAGGTAGGTACTGCTATTATTATCCTGTCAGTAAGGCCACCCACAACCGAGGGAAGTGCGCCTTCCATTCCGGCAACAACAATCAGCACATTGGCCTTTTCTATCCTGTCCTTATAGGCAAGCAGTCTGTGAATACCGGCCACACCTACATCATACACTGTCTCAACCCTGCTACCAAGAAATTCAGCCGTTACCCCTGCTTCCTCGGCAACGGGGATGTCAGATGTGCCAGCTGTAATGACCAGAACATTTCCCACACCTGCATTGTTGTTAACAGTGGCAATAACACCTGAATGCGGAAAATACTTGATACTTCTTGTATTCTTCAGGGCATTATAGATCTCATCGTTAGCCCTGGTGACAAGCACCTTTCCAGTTCTATTTAATATCGCAGTGGCTATCTCCACGACCTCTTCAGTGCTTTTTCCTTCAGCAAAAACAACCTCTGGTATTCCCTGTCTTAACTCCCGATGGTGGTCGATATGTGAGGTACCAACTGATTCAAAAGGAAGGTCTTTTATCACCCTGAGGGTTTCTTCCATGGTAATATCACCGTTCTTGAATTGTTTTAATATCTCTTTAATCTGGGAAAAATCCATTTTAATATTTTAAAATATCACTTGACATTTTTTGTGCATACCAATAAAATTTAAGTGTTATGAAAAACGAGGCTGACTCGTAAAAGAGAGGTGAATTATGTCAAAAAAGCTTCTTTTGGCTGATGATAGTGTCACAATCCAGAAGGTAGTAGAACTTCTACTATCTGATGAGAATTTTGAGATTAAATCCGTAAACAACGGAGAAGAGGCATGGTCGGTAATAAAGGATTTCAATCCTGACATTGTACTTGCTGATATAGAAATGCCCAATATGAATGGATATCAACTCTGTGAAAAGATAAAAAATGATGAGTCCCTTTCCCATATCCCTGTAATTCTCTTAGCAGGTGCCTTTGAACCCCTTGATGAGGAGCTGGCAAGGGATGTAAGGGCTGATGACTATCTTGTAAAACCCTTTGAATCACAGGAGCTTATAAGCAAACTCAATGCTATTCTTGCTTCTAAGGAAATAGAGGAGGCTGTAGCTAGTACTGAGGAACCGGAGAGTCTTGAAGAGGCAGAGGTTGTTACTGAACATGTTGAAGATGAAACCCTTGAGGTCGAGGCAGTAGAGGTAGCTGCACCTGTAGATGAAGTGGACATTTTAGAGGAGGAACTCATGACTGAAACTGCTGAAGAGGCAGGTGTTATAGAAGAAGTGTCTGATGAGATTAAGGGATCTGAAGAGATATCAGTCACTGAAGAAGCCACAATAATTGAAGAAGAACAGCCAGCAATAGCAGAGGAAAAAGCTGAAGAAACGGCCTCCATGGAACCAGTAGAGACTTCAGCAGAGGAGTCAGCTTTAGAAGATGTTTCAGAGGGTACTGCTCTGGAAGAAGCGATCACCACACAGCCAACAGCAGAGCTAAAGATCGAAGCCCCCTCCTCTGAAGAGATATTGCAGATTATAGAAAACAAAGTTGAGGATAAGATAGCCGGCATCTTCAAAGGTATCTCTTTGCCTGTTACAGAAGATGAGATCAGGGAACAGATAAATCAAAAGATAGACGAACTTGTCCTGTCTTCGGATATCAACGGTGCAATTGCCAGGGCTATTGAAGAAACCTTAAAAACATCCATTGAACGATTAGCCGAAGAGACCATCCCCCGTATAATCGAAGAAACTATAAAAACAACCATTGAAGAAATAAGCGACTCTTTGAAACAACAGGTGGAAAAGATCATATGGGAGACCGTACCTGATCTGGCAGAAACAATTATTACCAAGGAGATTGAGAAGATAAAATCGACTTTTTAGGCAGTTCAAGACAGCCCACAATATATACTCCTTTAAAAAGGGAGTATTCAAACCATTGAGATTAGGTATCTATATTGAACAATTTCGTGATATATATTGCAAATTGCCCTTTGACTTTAGAGTTAGTTTTAAATTTGTGATGATTCATTAGTAAGTTTAAGGATAGATGGGTATTATAGTAAGCACTTTTACCCTAAAATAGCGATTGACTTTTTAGTCAGAACTCTATAGGTATATAGGTATTGCCTTCTCAGTCATTCTCGCATGCCATCCGTGGCATGCTCCGAGGAGAAAATCAGGTTCACCCTCCTGGTGAACCTCCTTGATTTTCTGAAGCCCTTCAAAGGCAATACCTATATACCTCTGCTCCTGTGCATGATCTTTTTCTATCGCAGGATTTGGATTTTATGGATATATCTGAATAGCCAATTTTGTTAAAATATAATGCTGTATTTTAAATCCACAACATGTTGAGGTGACCATGAGCGAATTTGACAGGAGTTATTCACCCGGAAACGAAATGAAGTGGTATGATTTCTGGATGTCAGAGGGATTCTTTCGTCCAGAGGTCAACAAGGACGGCAAACCCTTCTGTATTGTTATACCACCACCAAATGTAACAGGTTCACTTCATATGGGACATGCCCTCAATGCAACCCTTCAGGATATCCTTGTAAGGTGGAAACGGATGCATGGATACAGTGCCTTATGGCTACCTGGCACCGACCATGCAGGTATTGCAACCCAGAATGTGGTTGAACGGGAGCTTGCAAAGGAAGGCAAGGATCGATACAGTCTTGGAAGAGACAGCTTCATTAAACGCGTATGGCAATGGAAAGAGGAATATGGCGGCAGAATTATTCATCAGTTAAAAAGACTGGGGGCCTCCTGTGACTGGTCACGCCAGAGGTTTACCCTTGATGAAGGGCTCTCAAAGGCCGTAAGAGAGGTCTTTGTGCGTCTCTTTGAAGAAGGGCTCATCTATAGAGATCTGAGACTCATCAACTGGTGTCCAAGATGTCATACTGCCTTGTCTGACTTGGAGGTTGAACATGAGGAACTGGAAGGAAAACTGACATATATTCGTTATCCCCTCTCTGACGATAGTGGATACATAGTGGTGGCTACAACAAGACCTGAAACAATGCTCGGAGACACTGCTGTTGCCGTTCATCCTGATGATGAAAGATATAAACACCTCATAGGCAAAAAAATTAAACTACCCCTTACAAAGAGGGAGATTCCCATAATTGCAGATGAAATGGTTGACCCATCCTTTGGCACTGGCGCTGTCAAGGTTACACCTGCCCATGATTTTAATGATGAAGAGATGGCAAAACGTCAGACCCCACCCCTGCCATTTATAAAGGTGATTGATGAAAGTGGCAGAATGACAGAAGAGGCAGGCAAAAGGTATGCCGGGCTGAACAGATATGAATGCAGGGAATTGGTTCTTGAAGACCTGCAGGCAAAAGGACTGATTGAAAAAGAGCAAAAACACACCCACTCTGTTGGCCACTGTTACAGATGCAAAACCATAATCGAACCCTTTTCAACGGTTCAATGGTATGTGGATGTAAAGGGGCTTGCTGAGGAGGCCTTGAAGGCTGTAAATTCAGGGTTAATAAAGATTATACCCGAGGGATGGATAAACAGCTACAATGCCTGGATGGAGAATATAAAAGACTGGTGTATCTCAAGGCAGATATGGTGGGGGCATCAGATCCCTGTGTGGTACTGTCCCTATTGCAAGACCGAAGAGGGACAGCATCAGGGTGACCTTATCTATATCAACTTTTACAGACCCATAGATGCAGGTGGTGAAAAAATCAAAGGAGGCACCTATACCGAGCTAAGACTTCGTGGCATAACACCTGAACAGATAATGGAGTTTGCAAACACTGTACATATAGACACCTCAGTACAGCCAATATGTAAAAGAGAGAATCCCTCTGAGTGTCCTGTCTGTGGTAGTCAGGAACTTATAAGGGATCCGGATGTCCTGGACACATGGTTTTCTTCAGCTCTATGGCCCTTTTCAACCCTTGGATGGCCTGAACAAACAGAGGATCTAAAAAGATTCTATCCCACTGACGTCCTTGTAACTGGATTTGACATACTCTTTTTCTGGGTTGCCAGGATGATAATGATGGGGCTTAAGTTCATGAATGATGTACCATTCAGGGATGTGTATATCCATGCACTTGTACGGGATGCCAAGGGACAGAAGATGAGCAAATCAAAGGGAAATGTTATTGATCCCCTTGTGATGATAGAACGTTATGGAGCCGATGCCTTCAGGTTCACCCTCACAGCCTTTGCAGCACAGGGACGTGATATAAAATTCTCCGAAGAAAGAGTGGAGGGATATAAAAACTTTATCAACAAACTATGGAACGCCACAAGATTTATTATGATGAATACAGAGGGTATATCACCCTCCTATAATATTAAAGACTGGATAGATGATCTGGATATCACAGGTCGATGGATAGTAAGCAGGCTCAACAGAACCACTGTAGAGATGGACAGGGCCCTGAAGGAATATCGCTTCAATGACGCCGCAAATACAATCTACCAGTTCATCTGGCATGAGTTTTGTGACTGGTATATAGAACTGGTAAAGCCCATCCTTTATTCCCAGCCTGCTGAAAAGGAAAAGAAAAATCTTCATTCTGCAACACAGAACTGCCTTCTCTATATCCTGGAGCACCTGCTCAGATTACTTCATCCCTTCATGCCCTTTGTGACTGAAGAACTCTGGCAAAGGATACCTCATAGTGGTAAAAGCATCATGGTCTCTGAATACCCCTATTATACTGACAGCGATGAGGAGGCCGAGGAACAGATGGGCTTTATCAAGGAAGCCATAACCGCTGTAAGAAGTATTCGAGGCGAATTGAATATCCCTCCCTCTGCTGAACTGGAGGTACAGATAAGACCCTTTGAGGAAACCACCTATCAAGTGCTTAAGAACAATGACCTCTATATAAGAAAACTTGCAAAGGCCAACAAACTCATAATCGACCTTGATATAAAGAAAAAGAAAGGCTCTGCCACTGCAGTAAAAGAACACCTTGAGGTTTACATCCCCCTTGAGGGACTGATAGATGTGGATTCTGAGATCAAACGGCTCAAAAAGGATCTCAGGAAGGTGGAAGAAAACATCTCCCTTCTTGATCGCAAACTCCTCAACGAGGATTTTATTCGCAAGGCTCCACAGGAAGTTGTAGAAAAGGAGAAAAAAAGGTATAATGAATTTATGGTCAAAAAAGAGCGCATTATCGAAGGCATTAACAGATTAGAAGAACTAACAGGAGACTGATTATGGATGACAAAGAACAGCACGAAAAAGAGATAGTTGAAAGTGAGTTAAACATTTTAGATGCCGAGATAGTAAACATGAGGCAGAGCACCGCCAGGTCTGTAGAGGGAGGACATGTTGAGATGGAGCAGGTAGGTGCTATAAGCATTGATGCAGAACGTCTGGAGGCATCACAGACCGCTTCTCTGATTGTTCATGGCAACGATGTAAACCTCAATCAGAGTATCAGTGGTATAACTATCGGCAATAACACAGGACTGGGCTATTCCTTGAGCCCGCTGATTTTAACCCGCTCTCACACAGATATCAGAGATAGTGCCTCGGGAATAATTATAAGTAAAAACATCACTTCCAGGAACACCAAGACCCTCTTTCTCATTGCAAACAAAGTGGAAGGTGATGTAAAGACCGTTTTTGACTGGAAATCTGCCATCTCCCTTGGAGCGGTTATTGGCGGTGTTCTGGGCTTTTTCTCGCTTTTAAAGAACAAAAAATAATACATCATGATTTCCCGGGAAGTGATAAAAGAATTCATTAAAGGTGCGCTCAGTGAGGATATTGGCACGGGCGACATTACAACAGAGCTTACCATACCGGATAATCATATATCCCTTGCAAAAGCCATTGCCAAGGAAGATTTCATACTGGCAGGACTCCCCATCTTTATTGAGGTCTTCCGTTTTCTTTCAGAAAGGATTAGCTACGAACCTTTTTTCAGTGATGGAGACCCTGTAAGCTCTGGAGAGACCATTGCCCGGATAAAAGGCCCTACCAGGGCACTGCTTATGGGTGAAAGGGTTGCATTGAATATCCTTCAGAGGCTCTCTGGAATTGCAACACTTACACATAGCTTTGTTGAAAAGGTCGAAGGCACGGGTGTGAAGATACTTGATACAAGAAAAACCACACCTGCAATGAGGCTTTTGGAAAAATACGCTGTAAAAGTAGGAGGGGCACAAAACCACAGATTTGGTCTTTACGATGGCATCCTCATCAAAGACAATCATATAGAGGCAGCAGGTGGCATTAAAAAAGCAATAGCACTGGTCAGGGAGGCAAAGCCCCATCTCTTGAAGATCGAGGTGGAAGTCAAAAACCTGAATGAATTGAAGGAGGCAATAGAGGCAGGGGCTGATATAGTGATGCTGGATAATATGGGAGTGGAACAGATAAGGTCAGCCGTTGCCCTTGCAAGGGAGAGAAGACAGGATATAGTAATAGAGGTCTCAGGCGGGGTCAGGCTGGAGAATGTAAGAGAACTGGCCCTCACCGGAGTGGACTATATCTCAGTGGGAGCACTGACCCACTCTGCAAAGGCTGTCGATATAAGCATGAAGATAGAAAGAATCCCCTAGTTTAACAGGCTGAGTCAATCGGCAAATTCTACAGGAGAGATGAAAGACAGGCTTGCAAACCCAGGATTACCGATGGAAACAGGAACTTGCAAAGGGCATTTTTATATTGTTTTTCAAAGATTCTTTCTTGACAAACACTCTATTTTCTGATAAAATGCCAACATCGGAGGAACAAAGGAGAATTGAGCTACCAACCCTTTTGATTTGAGCACTGCTGATAGTAGGAAACAAGTCATTGGAGCAGGCAACCCCTTCGTGGCTGTCGCCTTGTGCTAATATGCGAATGCAAGCATTCGCAAAATACTGACGCACCGCTAAAAATATAAGAAGGATAGAGAAAGATGGGTAAAGAATTAATTTATGAAGCAAAAGATACTAAGTTACGAGATATTTTGTTTACTTCTTACAAGAAGTTCAAAGTGCCAAGATATCAACGTCCATATGCTTGGACTGAAGACCAGATTTCTGATTTTTGGAATGACTTAAATGACGATTATTCAAACTTTATTGGCTCACTAATTTTTAACAATGAATCAGTTGAAACTA
>JAADHP010000220.1 GCA_013151785.1 Nitrospirota bacterium
GTTATAATTTAAATCCTATTGCATCAATGCCCTGATGAACCACCTGTTGCCCCATATAAAATAGATTTTAAGAATACCTTTCTCTACTGAGAAATCTCGGTATTTGGACAGGGTATTGAAAAGAGGTTACACTATAGAGTAATCCTGTGGATTGTATTATTTTTATGAGGTATCCTGCCTTGTTGGTACTTTACCCCAAGACAGGTGTGAATTAATCTATACAAAATGGAGGTAACATGCCTTCAAATCAAAAAAAGAATACCCCTGTTATTGAGAACCTTGCCGAGATTATTCTAAACAGTCTGCCCAGCGGTATAATCTTTTGTGACAGTGATTGTAGAATCCAGTTTATTAACAAAACCTATGCTGATTATCTTGGAGTGGACCAGAAAGAGGTAATAGGAAAGCCCATTACTAATTATATTCCTGGCTCCAGAATCAGTGAGGTCCTGAAAACAGGCGAGGCAGAACTGGGATTTAAATGCACTGTTAGCGATGGAAAACAAAAGAAGATTCTTATTGTAAACAGGATTCCTGTATTTGACAGGGACCGTATGCTTGGGGTAATTTCTCAAAGTCTCTTCGGGGATATTGGTGAATTAAAAGACCTCTCTGAAAGACTCTCCTATCTGGAAAAAAAGGTACATACATACAGGGAAAAGGTGAACAGCATACTATCATCTCGATACTCTATCGATGACATCAAAGGCCAGAGCACTGCCATCCTTCAGGCAAAGGAAATGATCAAGCAATACGCCAACACAGATTTTCCTGTGTTACTTACAGGTGAAACCGGCACAGGTAAAGAACTCTTTGCCCATGCCCTTCACCAGGAAAGCACACGGAGCAGAGGCCCCTTTGTGAGTATAAACTGTGCAGCCATTCCAAAGGACCTTTTTGAATCAGAGGTATTCGGATATGAACCAGGTGCCTTTACAGGGGCCCAACGGGGCGGCAAGGTAGGGCTTATAGAACTGGCTGACAAAGGTACTCTCTTTTTGGATGAGATCGCGGATATACCATTGCATCTCCAGGTTAAACTGCTCCGGGTGCTGGAAGAAAAAATAGTTTACAGGCTGGGCTCTATCACTCCGAAACAGGTTAATTTCAGGCTTGTGTCTGCCACAAACAGAAATCTAAAGGCAATGATAAAAGAGGGCTCTTTCAGAGAAGACCTGTTTTACAGAATCAGCACCACCACCATCTCCATACCACCTCTCAGGGAAAGAAAAGAAGACATCCCTGTTCTGGTTCGATTCTTTTTAGAAAGGATGAATGCGCAACATCTACTGTGTTCCCAGTCAGCCCTGAATGCACTGATTAACTACTACTGGCCAGGCAATGTACGTGAACTCAAGAATGTCCTTGAACGTGCTGTAAGCCTCTGTAATGGTAGCAGCATTGAACTTTCAGACCTACCGGATGAATTAAGATATCGTTCCTTTGTAGATCCATACAGGGGAATCCCTGAGAACTCTCACAAGGCAACCCTGGCAGACAGGGAAAAGCAGATTATTCTCCGTGCCCTGGAGAAAAATGACTGGAACAAAGCAAAGACAGCAAAAGAACTCGGCATTGCACGAGCGACTCTGTATGAAAAAATCAAAAAATACCAGATCACCCCTAAATGCTGATAGAAAAAGGTCTGCACAAAAGCAGGCATATAGGTATTGCCTGTAAAGCTGACTGGATAGTCAATCACTATTTTAAGGAGATCAGTAGATGAGCCGCATCGAAAGCATCCATGTAGGACCTTACCGCTTATATGTAGAGTCCCATATACCGGATAGAATACAAACCCACATTCCTTTGCTCTTTATTCATGGACGCCATGGTTCTGCTGTTGACTGGAAGGGCTATCTTGAGTTTTTTTCACAAAGAGGCTGGAGATGCCATGCACTGAGCCTGAGGGGACATTACAGGAGCAGGCCCATCAATATAGCTGAGGTTCACTTTGCTGATTATGTTCAGGATGTAAAAGAGATTGTTGACCAGGTGATCAGGCAACCTCCCATAATAATAGGATTCAGTATGGGAGGAAGAATAGCACAAAAGTACAGCGAATCTCATCAGGTCAGAGCCATGGTCTTATTAAACAGCACTGAACCAAAAGGTACCATGCCAGAGTTAGCTTCTCCGGCTCTGCTTCAAAAAATTCCAGAGGTTCTTGTACCGAACAGATATGCCCTTCTTAAAGCTATTGGAGAACATATGGATGAACAGGAACTGGACAGGATATACAGAACCCTGAGCAAAGAATCCGGTATGGTTGTCAGGGAGATGATGGCTGGCATTGAAGTAGACCGGGAAAGGATATCCTGCCCTGTACTGGTAATAGATACAGACAGCCCTGCCAAATGTAAGAGACTTGCCGAGTTTTATAATGCTGAATCCATTTTTTTAGAAGGTATAACCCATTCAGGCGTAATCTGGGGACAGAGATGGCAGGAAATAGCCACTGAAATCCACAAATGGCTACTGAAAACCTGCACGTCGTAAGTGCAAGTTTTTGGTGTTTTACTTGTAAGTTCTATACCTGTTCAGGTATTATTTTAAAGAAACCACAGAGAGCACTGAGGTAATAATAGTGGACAATTCCTCAAGTTTTTCCTCTGTGTGCTCTGTGGTTATACTGATTTTTGGGAGGAATCTCTGGATCTTTCATTCATAAGATCACTTATAGTGGCAGCCCTGCCCATCCTTATAGCCATTACCTTTCATGAGGTAGCACATGGCTATGTGGCATACAGACTTGGCGACAACACTGCCAAGGGTCTTGGACGTTTGACCCTCAATCCCCTGGCTCATATTGACCTTTTTGGTACAATAATAGTTCCTATCCTGTTATTCTTCTCCACCCATGGACAGTTCACCTTTGGATATGCCAAGCCTGTTCCTGTAAATCCCTTTAATCTGAGAAATCCAAAGCGTGATATGATCTTTGTCTCTGCTGCAGGTCCTTTAATGAATATCATTATTGCATTTTTATCAGGCCTTATGATGGTAGCACTTTTCTGGCTGGAAGCCATCATGCCAGGGGTGGTTGTACAGAAACTCTTTGTACCCCTTTCTGCAATGCTGAAATACGGTATCATTATGAACATATATCTTGCAGCATTTAATCTTATACCCATCGTTCCCCTTGATGGTGGAAGAATCCTGGCAGGACTTTTGCCAAGAGAGCTTGAAATCAAATACAGCCGCATTGAACCCTATGGCATCTTCATTGTAATTGCCCTTATATTTTTAGGACTTACAAGATTTTTTGTAATACCTCTGGCCAGTTTGATATATAATATTATTATGGCAATACTTTCGCTATTTGTACCGTAGCTATTAAAAAACAGACCCTGAACAGGACAGGAAGACAAATGATCCTATATGGCAGGTTAAAATAACCTTTTACATTAAATACAGGAGGGGTAACGAGAGCCTTCAAGAGAAGGGGGGCTTCGTACTTAGGCTATGATTAAAAAAGGCTCTCAAAAAGAAAATTTCATCGGTTCTTCTTCTGGTTCTTCATCCACGAAGGAAACCATTCTTCTCTACGAACGACAGTTACGCGATGCAGCAGCCAGGATTCATACTGAGGTAGGACAGCCCCTGGTGGCTTTAAAGATGAAGGTAGAGATGCTCCGCTGTAAAGAATCCTCAGAGGATTATGAAGAAATACAAAGGCTTGTGGGTATTATAATTAAAAACATCAAAAACAGCATATCTGACCTCAGCTCTCCTCTGGTATATGATTTCGGAATTGTGCCTGCCCTTCAGTGGCTGACAGATAATTTAAAAAATACAAAAGATGTGCATATATCCTTCAATGGCGATGAGCTTCCTTTCACCTGTGACAGGGAAATATCCATCCTTCTTTACAGGGTTATGAAGATATTGCTATCAAGAATAACTGACCAGTTAGATCCGGAAGAGATCACTGTAGACTTCAGGACAGATAAAAACTGCGTTAAGATATCCATACTGATCAACACGAACAATCCACCACAACAGCTACAGGCATTCATGGAAAGCAGGGATGTCTCCATTATAAAGAACTGGATGGATTCAATAAAAGGAATGTTATCCTTTAAGCCACCACAGAGGGGTAAAATACAGATTATTCTACAAAGCCCCCTTCATCTTTCATAAAAGTATCTTTACGGTATCCACAGGTTCAAATGAAACCAACCGAAAAGAAAGCCAGACTAATAAACCAGATCCTCCAATAAGTTATTAAAGTTTTTCACCATTATGTCCGATAAATATCGTAGGAAAGTTCTTATAAATTGAAAGAATTTTCCTACAAGTAAGATTTCTTATAATGAATTGGAGGTATAAAAATGAAAGGTATTCAGGCCAGAATAATTGCTGTATTATTAGTGTTTGCCCTGTGCTTCCTTGGCAACCTTATTGTTATTCAGGCATGGATCAATGGTTCCAAATCCCATGGCAGGGTCATTAATTTAGCAGGACGCCAACGAATGCTTACACAGAAGCTTACAAAAGAGGCTCTCATCCTGAATTCAGGCGTTAATGTCCAGCAAGAGGCCAGCGAGACAATGACTCTCTTTGAAAAGACACTCGATGGTCTTATCAATGGAAGCAAGGAACTGGGATTGCCACCTGTTGAAACCCCTGAAATCAGAACGCAGCTACAAACCGTACAGAACCACTGGACAGAGTTCAAAGGCATGATTGCACCTGTACTATCCGGCAAGAAATTGAGTGCTTCTGAGATTGAAACCATCAATGCTCACTCACTAAAGATACTCAAGGAGATGAACAAAGCGGTAAAAATGCTGGAAACAGAAACACGTAAATCCATTAATAAATTAAGAAATATAGCTATAGGATTTTTTATCCTCTCTGCAATAATCACTATAGCTGTCTTCGTATATATCAGAAAAAGCATAATAAGACGTCTCTTCAAGATCAATGACAATGCAGAGATACTTGCAGGCTATGATCTCACACATGATATCCCATGTAATGGTAAAGATGAAATAGCCCACATCTGTAGCACTGTCAACAAACTTACATACTCGTGGAGAGATATAGTTAACAAACTGATTGGTGTATCTGCCTCGCTGTCTGTAGCAACAGCCAAGGTATGGACAGAACTGAATAATAGCATAAAAGGTGTGGATGAACAGAACAGGCAGTCAGAACAGATTGCCACTGCTACAGAGGAGTTAAGCCAGACAGCCATGGATATAGCTAAAAATGCAGCAAATGCCTCAGAGATTTCAAAGACTGTCACATCTGTTGCAGAAGAGGCCATGAAGGATATGGAGCAGACCATTACAGCAATGAATGACCTTGCAGGAGCCACAGACAGCCTTAGCAATATGATAACCAGACTTGACACAATGATAGGGCAGATCGGAGAGGTTCTGAGCCTGATCAATGATATCGCCGACCAGACCAACCTCCTTGCCCTTAATGCTGCCATTGAAGCAGCAAGGGCTGGAGAGCATGGCAGGGGATTCGCCGTAGTGGCAGATGAGGTGAGAAAGCTTGCCGAGAAGACCATGAAGGCAACAGGTGAGATTGCAGAGACAATCAAAAACATACAGAAAGAATCAAGGAATACCTCTTCACAAATGGATCTCTCCCAGAACAAGGTAGGAGAGTCCGTGGAACTTGTAAACAAGACCACCGAGGCACTGAAAAAGATCGTCAACCACGCAAAGCTCTCAGAGGATGAGATTACCACAATCGCTGCTGCAGTGGAACAACAGTCATCCACTATTGAAGAGATAAGCCAGACCATCGAGGGGACCGTTGAAATATCAAGACGTCTACTTGATAATATCCAGCAAACCATAACAGAGACTGATCATCTCAGCAACGCAATCCTTACACTCTCAAAGATAAGCATGCGATTTAAACTGCCCGAGGACCCCATTAATGAGATAGAACTGGCAAAGACTGCCCACAAAAACTGGGTTCAGAGACTATACAGGATGTACTACAGTGGAGAACATATCGATCCGTCAGAACTGACAGACCACACTGCCTGTAGGTTTGGAAAATGGTATTATGGTGCAGGAGCATATCAATGCAGTTCAACTGCTGATTACCAGGAAATAGAGGCCCCTCATAAGGAGATCCATCGTGTAGCAAGAGAGGCGGTTGAGGCCTACCAGCGTGGAGACAAAACACAGGCACTTGAACTGATTGAACGGGTTGATCTGTTAAGTGAAGAGATCGTGAGACATCTTGAAGGCATTAAGAACTCTCTGACAGGCAATATGAAATCAGAGCCTTCAAAAATACATAAAGAGCACCCATCTCTTGTAACGGCTTAAATTTTTTCTTGTGTGCCTGAATTGAGGTAAGATTGTTATGCAGATGAGTATCTGATTCATATTTTAAGAAAAAGAATTGATTAAATCAGAACAAGATATCTCAATCAGATGGTCTTTTCATGACTTTTAAAAGAGCGGTCCTTTGATTTTTAAAGCCTCCTGCCTTTTTGGACGATAATACTTTAAAAGACTTTCCTGGAGGCAGTTATGAGACAGGCCATGAACAAAACCGAGATGTCCGAAGAAAGGGTGATAGCATCAGCCTCAAGACAACTACAAACTATCGTAAATAATGTACCAGAGGCAATTGTAACCATTAATACAGAGGGTAAGATAGTATCTTTTAACAAGGCAGCAGAAAAAATTTTTAAAACAAAAAAAGAGAATATTCTTTTTAAAGATCTTAATATTCTTATCCCGGAGCAATACCATGAAAGACACAAAAGGGCAATAAAGGATACACTGAAAAGTAAGGCCCCTTCCATACTTGGAAAGCAGTTAGAGGTGGTTGCAAAAAGAGCAGGAGAGGAGTTTCCAGTAGAACTATCCATCACGAAATGGTCAGATGGTACTGAAACATATTTTACAGCATTCATAAGAGACATCTCTGAACGGAAAAGGCTGGAGCACCTTCTTATAAAGGCAAAAAAAGAGGCTGAAACCTATCTCAATGTGGCTGGTGTGATGCTTGTTGTCGTAGGTCCTGATAAAAGAGTGAAGATGATAAATAGAAAAGGCGCTGAAATTTTAGAGGCAGAACCAGATGAAATAGTGGGCGAAAACTGGTTTGACAATTTTATACCAGAGGACATAAGAGATCAGCTCCAAGATGTATTTAATCAGATATTGTCAGGGAATCTGGGGCACTATAGATTCCATGAAAATCATGTTATTACTAAAAAAGGCAAAAAAAGGCTTATCAGATGGTATACCGCTCTCCTCAGAGACGACAGTGGCACACCCACTGGTACTCTGAGTTCAGGTGAGGACATCACAGAGCAAAAGGAGATGGAGAAGGAGCTTATTAAGAAACATGAAGAGATGCTCTTACTATTCAAAGAGGTGGAAAAAGCCAAGAAGGAATGGGAGGTTACCCTTGACTGTCTTAATGAAATCATAATCCTGACAGACAGTTATGGAAGGATAAAACGCTGCAATAAAAAATTCTCTGAAATTACAGGGCTTTCATACAATGAGATCATCAACAGGGAGTGGGAGGTACTCCTGAGGGATGCAGGGTTTGATACAGGTATGCTTTATAATCAATTTGTAGAACTCTTCCACAAACCCACAGGCAGAACCTTTTCATTGAATTCCTACTCTTTTTTCAATAAAGAAATCAAAACAGATATCAGCACAATTATAACTGTGCATGAAACCACTGAGCTAAACAGGCTTTCAGAAGAACTGAGAGAAAAGAACCGCAAGCTTGAAGAGGCACTGAAGGAATTAAAGTGGACACAGAGTCAGATGGTACAGCATGAAAAGATGGCATCCATTGGCCAGCTGGCTGCAGGAGTGGCCCATGAGATAAAC
>JAADHP010000086.1 GCA_013151785.1 Nitrospirota bacterium
GATGTTATAATTCTGGATCTGATGCTGCCTGGAATTGATGGTCTTTCCACATTAAAGAGGCTGCGACAGCAGGGCAGTGATGTTCATATTCTGATTCTTACTGTTCGGTCAAGTATAGAGGAAAGAGTTGAAGGATTACAACTTGGTGCTGATGATTATCTCACCAAACCCTTTTCCTTCGATGAATTACTTGCACGTGTCCATGCACTCATCCGCCGCAGGTACAGGACAAAAAATCCTGTAATAAGAATAGGAACCCTGGAGATAAACACTGAAACTAAGACCGTTTTGAGAAACGGTCATGAGATATCTTTGACTCCACGGGAGTATAGACTCATAGAATACCTTGCCAGAAGAAAAGGCCAGGTTGTTACACGGACAGAGATTGAAGAACATATCTATGATGAAAGGGTAAGTCCCATGAGCAATGTGGTAGACTCGGCCATCTGTAATCTCAGAAAAAAGATCAACATAGATGGACAGCCAGATATTATCCATACCAGAAGAGGCATGGGCTATATCCTGTCAGAGGATAAAATATGAGGTCAATCAGAAGATATCTCACTTTACGACTCCTGTTCGGACTGCTCATTCTCGTTCTTGGAAGTAATGCATTGCTTTACCTGTATGTCTATAAAAAAACTGTTTCGCAGTTTGATATGTCACTCCAGTCCAGTGCACGCGACCTTGCAAGCATGGCAGAACAGGATTCAGAGGGAATATCAGTGGAGTGGAGGAGGGAGTTTCATCCAGAGTTCACTGGCCACTCTGAGCCAGAGTATTTTCAGATATGGAGTGAAGATGGCCGGATCATTGCGCGGTCACCTTCCCTGAAAAAACATGATCTTCCTCGTAAAACAGGGTCTATTAATTCGCCATTGTTCTGGAATCTGACTCTGCCTGATGGACGTCCTGGCAGGGCTATTGGCATCAGCTTCTTTCCACACATAGATAAAGAGGATAGTCCTTTTGTAAGGAATCCAGCCCGTCTGGAGCTTGTGCTCGCAAGAAGCACTACAGGAATAACAACCATATTACGGATATTTCTTTTTGGTTCTCTCTTTATTACAGTTATACTCTGCGTCGGAATAGTCACGATGGTTCCCCGTATTATCGTATCTGGACTTTCTCCCTTAAAGGATCTGTCTCAATACACCTCTTCAATTGATGAATACAGACTTGGAACAAGGTATCCTACTGATAATCTTCCTGACGAACTTGTTCCCATTGTTACTCGTTTGAATGAGTTGTTACAGAGGATAGAAAATGCCTTTACCCGTGAGAAGCGCCTTACATCAGATATTGCACATGAATTAAAGACTCCCATAGCAGAACTCAGGTCCCTGTCAGAGGTTGCCATGAGATGGCCTGATGATTCAGAGTTTGTAAGTTGTGCATTGAAGAACACCGTTGAAATAGCCCACCAGATGGACAGAATTGTCTCACAGCTCCTTACGCTTAATCGTTGTGAAAAGGATAAACAGGAGATTCATCCAACCTCAATAGACCTCGTAAGCCTCATCAGGGAGTTATGGCTTCACTGGGAAAGAGTGGCTGAAGAAAAGTCATTAAAGGTGGAATTCTCCTTGGCTGACGAGGTCATAATCTTTACAGACAGGACAATGCTCTCTTCTATTATTAGCAATCTATTCAGCAATGCTGTTGAGTATTCACCTGAGGGAGGAGATTTCAGGTGCGTTGTCAAAGATGAAGCAGGAAGTATTATACTGTCAATGCAAAACAGTAACGAAACGCTTACAGAGGATGATCTGCCACATATCTTTGAATACCTCTGGAGAAAAGATACTGCAAGGAGCAACAGCCTGCACACCGGTCTTGGGCTTACTCTTGTTAAAGCCTTTGCCAGCTATCTTGGAATAGAAGTCAGAACCGAGTTCTTGGATTCAGGGGATTTCTGTATCAGTCTTATAATGCCAGTGAAGCTCCCCGACCAGAGGGCGGGGCATTCTGGCAGTTTGCGTAAGTCCTCCTGAAAGGGTCACTTCAGAGCTATAGGCCCACCTTTCAAGAATGTAATCTTAGTGAAATCCTCCTGTAATCTGTCTGTCCTATAATGGAATATTATGGGGAGTTTTAATAAACAGGAGAAAAGGCTGAGCCGGATCCTTGTAATAGTTTCACTACTTTTATCAGCCTGTGCTACCTATCAGGTTACACCTCTTAATAATAATTCCCTTGAGGAAGTACTGAAGCCGCCTGATACGAAGACTATCCTGGTAAAGGCAAGAAATATAAAGCATCCAATCCTGAGGCCCATAAAGATCAATCTCAGTGATGGGTTGTCACCTGATGAGGCAGCAGTGATAGCAGTGATTGTAAATCCTACTCTCAGGGCAGAGAGGGACAGGGCTTCAGTAGCACGAGCACAGCTTCTTGAGGCAGGGCTTCTGCCCAATCCACAGTTGTCCTTCAGCATGGATATACCATCAGGAGGTGATACCACAGATACGGTTACAGGATATGGCATTGGTTTCGGTATTGACCTCAGATCGCTTATCACCAGAGATGCAAGGGTTGAAGCAGCAAAGAGGAAACTATCTTCTGTCAATCTTGAAGTGGCCTGGAAGGAATGGCAGGTTGCAGAAGCAGCAAAGATGCACCTGTATCACCTTTACTATCTTGAAAAACTAAAGGGAATAGCAAAGAAGAAACTGACTCTTTCAGATAAGATGCTTGAGGTGATGAAGGAGGCAGTTATGGAAGGAGAGAAGACTTCTGCTGACTTGATGGATATGGAGACAAAGCTCAGGGAGACACAGACCACTCTAACAGACATAGACAGGGAGACAAAGAAGGAAAGGATTCTTCTTAACAGGGATATGGGACTTCCTCCTGACAGGGTTCTGCCTTTGCAGAGTGACATCAAAGATCCCTTTTTGTGCAGTAAGCCCTCTTATAATGAACTTATGGACTCACTCTATAGTAGGCCAGACATCCTTGCACTTAAGGAGGCCTTCAGAGCTGAAGATGCCAGGTTGAGGGTGGCCATCCTTTCACGATTTCCTGACATTGGTATAGGGTTTGATTATTCAATGGGCACGGACAGACTCATCACCATTGGCCCATCCATCACCATAGATCTACCTTTTTTTGACCATGCACAGGGAAGGGTTGCAATGCAGAAGGCAACCATGAAGGAGGTCTTTGACAGATATGCTGCACGGGTCTTTAAGGCACGCTCAGATCTGATGGAGATCATCTCTGATATGGGTTTTATAAAGAAAAAGCTCCATACACTGCAGGGCCTCATTAATTCCCTGAAACAGCAGTGTCAGACATATAGGGAATTATTAAAGGAGGGAATGACAGACAGAATACATTATTACAGTGTATGCAGCAGGGTAATTTCAGAACAGATGAAGGAGACAAGACTGAAACAGTTACTGACAGATATGGAGGTTGGCCTTGAGATTGTATCAGGCAGGTATACTCAGACCGAGCAAAGTCAATACACATGCCACCGTACTGTTGAAGGAGGAGAGATTAACTCGGAATTCCCCGTGGTCTTGCCACGGGGTAGTTCATTACCCAGCGGTTTGTCGCGGGCAGTTTCATTAGACAGATAGGGAGGCGAAAGGATGAAAAATTTTATACTGGTTGTTGCTATAGTTATTGCCATTCTGATCATAATTATTGCGGGGGGATACCTTGTTTCAGGGCATGCTGATGAGAAGACCAATAAAAGAGATGCTATTCATGGATTCAGGATCGAGACATCCCGACCCTCAAAGAAGGACTTTAAACTCTCCGTCAATTGCTATGGCAGTGTTGTAAGCCAGAACGTGGTAGCAATAAGAGCACCCCTTCAAGGAAGGATTGTTAAGATTAATGTAGCAGAGGAGTCATCTGTGAAAAAAGGTGATATTCTCTTTATCATGGGCGGACCTGATATTGAGAGAAAACTCCAGATACTTAACTTCCAGGCATCCCACCTTGGGGAGCTTATCTCGGAACTCAAGGGAGTGCTTCAGAGAAAGAAGGATGCCCTTCATAAAAGGCTGATCTCCATAGATGAACTTGAGGCAGCAAAACTGAATCTCCTTAAAACCAGAAGGGTATATGATGAGACCCTGCTCAGGCTTCATCAACTTCAAGATTCCCTGAAGATCAGGGCCCCCTTTGATGGTGTGTTTACCAAAAGGATATTTATTGAGGGTCAGGATGTGGATAAGGGTGAGATCATTGGCTATATTATAGATACCCAACATCTCAGGGTAATTGCCACAGCCTTTCCCCTGAAAGAAGATAGAGAAATTAAAGGAAAAGAAGCTGTTATATTTACCAGGGATGGCAATTCTGTCCATGGCACTGTCAAAAAGGTTCTTACTGAGAGGACCCCTTCAGGTGGTGTGAACCTCTATGTAGAGTCAAAGGATATAGATAGACAACTCAGGGTGGGTGAGTCTGTAAGCGGTATTGTGATATTGAGGACTGACAGCAAGGTTATCTCACTGCCTGAAAGGGCTGTTGTCTATGATGACAGGGGGAACACCTTTGTATTCATTAAAAGCAGAGGTGGTCAATATATAAAGCGGTCTGTTCATGTAGGGCTCTCCTCAGATGGGTGGGTTGAGATACTTAATGGAGTATCGGAAGTGGATGAGGTTGTAACACAAGGTGCCTATGAACTCTTCTACAGGGATTTTAACAGGACTTTCAGGGTGGAAGACTGATGAGGACAGTACTCAAAGCACTCACCCAAAACCCCCTTGTGATGGTATTTGCTGTGGTAGTGACTTGCTTTACAGGTATTTTTGCAGCTACCCACATGCCTGTTGACCTCTTCCCTGACCTTGATATACCCGTGGTCAACATTATTACCCACTATCCTGGTGCATCACCTGAGGAGATGGAACTACTTGTAACCAGACCGATTGAAGACATGGTCAGGGGAGTGCAGGGTGTTAAACGTGTATCCTCCACATCTGCTCTTGGCGTATCAGAGGTGACAGTCCAGTTCACATGGGGCACTTCTGTGAGGGATGCAAGACAGTTAGTGCAGGCAGCCCTTTCCAGACTGAACGGGCTCCTGCCACAGGGTGTTGTTCCCACGATGGAAAACATCGGTACTACCCTGCAGGAAGTAACAGGTTATGTGGTCTATGGGCCACAGGATACAATCAACATCAGAGATATGGTCAGATACGACATCCGTAGCAGGCTTATGTCCATTGATGGGGTCTCAGGAGTTCAGATCCTCGGTGGTGACAGAAGGGCATTTATTGTGGCTGCTGAACCTGCTGTACTTGCAGGTGTTCATCTGACAGTAGATGACCTTGTTGACACCCTGAGGAGAAGGAATTCGACGATAGTAGCAGGATATCTGACAGGTACTGACAGGGAATACTTTGTAACAGGGGATGCGAGGTTTAAAGACATTGATGAGATCAGGTCAATTATGCTTGAAACATCTGATGGGCAGCCCATTCCAATTACCTCTGTTGCAAGGCTATCAGAGGGAAAGATGCCAAGACACTATATTGTACATGGTGATGGCAGAGCTGCTATTGCCTTTATCGTCCGCAAGCAGCCTGGTGCAAGTGCCATAAAGGTTGCAGATGAGGTAAACAGGGAGATTAGACAGCTAAAGAGCCTTTTTCCTCCTGGCACAAGGATAAAGAAGTTCTATGACCAGTCAGAGATAATCAGTGAGGCAAGGGATGGCATATACAGTGGACTCATCCTTGGCGCGCTGCTTGCGGTGCTTGTCCTGTATTTTTTCCTTGGACACTGGCGGCCTACACTGATTGTTGCCTCCACTATCCCCCTTACTTTCCTTGCTGCCCTTGGTATCATGCGACTCTTTGGTCTTGGTCTGAATGTAATTACCATGTCAGCCCTTACACTTGCTGTGGGGATGATAGTGGATGGTGCTGTTGTGGTCTCGGAAAACATATTCCGCCACCGACAGATGGGAAAGTCTGCATTGGATGCCTCAATGGATGGAGCAGTGGAGATAGCAGGACCTGATGCCTCAGGGGTCTTTACTACTGTGGCTGCCTTCTTGCCTCTTGTATTAATAACGGGTATTGCTGCGGTGTTTCTGAGACCTTTTGGTCTGACCGTGAGTATTGCCCTTCTGGTCTCTCTTTTGATGTCCCTTACCGTGGTGCCGGTGTTATTCTCTATAAGTGAATTCAGCGTGCCTGGTGAGGGGTTCATGGGCGCACGGTTCCTTGGCTATTTCCGAGATATCTTAGCCCGTCTGCTTCAGTTCTGTCTTTTACACAGAAAGGCCACTATTTTTACAGCCTTCTGCTCTCTGGGACTTCTTGGACTTGTCTTTATATCAGGCAGGCCAAGGATGCTTCCACCCATTGATGAGGGTGCAATCCTCATAGAGTATATAATGCCACCAGGAACCTCGCTTGAGGAGAGTAACCGTATCGGGGCAATGCTTGACAGCATTGCTCTGTCTGAGGAGGATGTCTCATGTGTGTACCGCAGAACAGGCTCACCAGAGGAGGGCTATCAAATAGAAGGAGTAAACAGGGGAGAGATAGTGATCAAACTCAGGCCAGAATCACAGCGGAGTCATTCGGTTACAGATGTAATACAGAGGCTCAGGAAGGCATATTCACAATTTCAAGGGGTAGTATTTCTCTACCACCAGCCCACCCAGGAGAAGATAGACGAGAGCTTCTCAGGTCTACCTGCACTGTTCGGGGTTACTATATATGGTACAGATACAGATCGTCTCATATCCCTTGCAGACAGGATTGAGGGGATAATGTCCGCTGAGCCTTCTATATCAAACATTGTTAACAATACAAAGATTAAGGCAAGGGAGATAGTGGTGAGGCTCAGATATCCTGAGCTTGCCCGTTACAGGGTAAGTACAGAGCAGGTCTTTGATACCCTTGAGTCTGCATTTTCAGGTGTGGAGGCTACAGATATAATAAAGCAACAGGAGAGAATCGGCATCTTGGTGAAGCTTAGAGGTATTGATATACACAGACCAGAGGATGTCCGTAATATACCTCTTAGCACATCCACAGGGGAGATCATTCCCCTTGACAGGGTTGCAGATGTCAGGCTCATTCATACACCATCAACCATCACCAGACTGAACGGTCAGAGGGAGATAACACTTGTTGCAGAGGTGGAGGGTTCAATACCTCATGTGGTCTCGCGATTGAGAGAGAAATTCAGGCAGGTGAAACTCCCTGAGGGATATTCTATTGAGTTTACTGGCCAGTACAGGGTGCTTACAAAGACAGTGTGGGAGTTGCTCATGGTGGTGCTGACTGCTGTTATATTGATCTATCTCATAATGGCAATGCAGTTTCGTTCACTATTTCAGCCACTAATGATACTAACAACCATACCCCTCTCGCTTGTTGGGGCAGTCATGGCTCTTTTCCTTACACGGAGGGGGCTGGATGTATCTGTAGGTATGGGTATCGTTACCCTTGTGGGCATTGCTGTGAATAATGCCATCATACTTGTGGATTACGCAAACAGTGAACTGAAGAGAGGTAAAAATGTAACGGATGCGCTTTTTCAGGCATCCTCTGTAAGGCTACGGCCTATACTGATGACTGCCCTCACCACCATCTTTGCCCTCATACCCATAGCCATTGGTACTACTACAGGCTCCAATATCTTTCAGTCCTTTGCCATCACTGTAATCGGTGGGCTTCTGACAGGTACCCTCTCCACCCTTGTGGTAGTACCCGTTCTGATATCCCTTAAATCTCCAGGGAACTGATTATATGTTAATCTAATACATCCTTTTTGATTCGATAAAAAGGCAGTTTATTCAGATTCCAGAATCCCCTCTAACTCCTCTATAAATCCGACCTGGGCAGGATT
>JAADHP010000165.1 GCA_013151785.1 Nitrospirota bacterium
TCTGTGCAACCTGTCATGGAAATTTTCATTCCCTATCCGGAATCGGAGGTGATACATCCTCTCCATTTACAAGACATCCCACAGATGTAATTCTGCCTGCCAGTGGTGAGTACACTGCCTATACTACTTACAATGTTACCGCACCTGTTGCGAGGACCACGGTGCCTGCCTCTGCAAGCAGTACGGTTACTCCTGGTACGGATGTAGTGATGTGCCTAAGCTGTCATTATGCCCATGCAGGACCTTATTACAAGATGCTTCGATGGGATTATAAAGGATGGCCCGGGAATGGCAGTACAAATGGATGTAATGTCTGTCATACCAGTAAAGATTGATTATGGAGGTAGCTTATAGATGCATAACAGAAAGTCAAAGCTTTTAATGGTACTTGCAGCTATGATACTGTTCTTATGTCCAGTATATTTGGCTATAGCAGGTACTTATAGGAACTCTGCCCATGGGAACACAACATACGGTGTTAACAGAACAAGTATCTCCTCAATGGGTTATTCAAGGGGCAATTGTACACACTGCCATGAACCACATGCGAGCATTAATGGCTCTGAGCCTGCCCCTGCATCAGGCAGTCCCTCTAATTTTGCCCTATTTTATGACAACTATATAAGCCAGACAGATGGTATCTGTTACCAGTGTCACACGGATACGGGCTCCTATCAGTCAGGAGGGCTTGTAAACAGAAGCTACAGTTTCAGGGCAGGTGGGTGGACATCGGATACCCTCAATGACATCCTTGAGGCATTTTCCTTTACATCGCCTGGCAGTTCACACAATCTTGATGATATAAAAACCTTTATAGCGGGAAAGTGGAATTACACCACAGATGACAATCCATGCCTTGCCTGTCATAATCCCCATGCTGCCACAGGTGACCCTGCCAATCAGCCCAACAGCCCCAAGACTTCCTCGAACAGAGGATATCCAATATCTCGGCCATCACAACACAGCAGAGATAATAATGCCTGGGGTGTATGGGGTGATGGTGCTGGTGAGAAGATGAGTGACTATACGGCTAATTATCAGGCGCCTTATAGATTCAATTCCACCAGCACCTATGAGCCTGATGGTTCCACTACACAGGATGGATCAAATCTTACTGATATGGTATCCTTCTGTACGGATTGCCACAATACTACCAATACGATATACAGCACTACACTGGGAAGAAATCTTAGAAGCATCGACTGGGCTAATGAAAAGCATGGTCTTGCTGATGGAACAACTGCGGTCAGCACAGATAATCCCTATGGAAGTGTAATCGGGAAGGTGCTTGCCTGTACCGATTGCCACGAGCCTCATGGCTCTCCGAACCAGGTTCTCTTGAGGCCCGAGGTTAACGGAGATATCCTTACCGGAAATATTACGACAATAACCTCTTCTGACTGTACCGCACCTTATTCTGACAATAACAAGGAGATTGGATATCTCTGCCAGAGGTGTCACAAGGATGATTACGACTTCAATACATCCTGCCAGAAGAACAGGTGGTATTATGTCCATCACAGCAGCACCTCAGGCGACCCACCCTATAGTGCATGGAGATGCTGGTCATGTCATTACAGTGGAGGTGGACCGCCAAGCTGCAATGCAAGTGTAACAGCAAACAACTGTAATTGCTGCCATTACCATGGTTCTTCAGCAGATGGTCGAAAGACCTTTTAGAGGGGACTGTAAATTCAATAACTCATTAATTCTCCATCAAGCATATACTTGATCAGGGTCAACCTCTCCTTCAGGGGCATTTCAAAATAGAATGTGCTCTCCATCAGGATTCCAATCAGTTCTCTTATCTTTGCATTATTCATCATCATGACTCTCCTTGATATTTTATCGGACATCTGCTGGACAGACTTTAATAGATCACTATTTATGATTCATTTGTAGTCATTGGTGTTCAAAATAAATTGATAGGCCCTGGATAAGGCGGGGTACCGAGGAAAAATAATGCCCACACCTTTGTCCACAGTAAGCAGTGAGCTGTAAACAGTGAGCAGTAATATTGTCATGCTGAACCCTGTTCTGAATCCTGAAACAGATTCAGGACAGGAATAAACAGGGCTCAGGTGGTCAAGGGCCTCACCCTGTGCGCCTTTGGAATGGCCTTCTTCACTCGCTCTGGGGCTGTACAATGGAACTCTTACATGCTGTAGCATAGGACAAAAGGTTATTAGTGTGAGTAATCCTTTGTGTTACCTGACCAGAAAGTCAAAGGGCAAACTGCAGGCAGACAATCAACTGGACTGTTTTTCAAAGAAAATGTTATCATAATTCTTGCTAATTTCTTTATACTCAAAACTCGTAGATCAACGCTCTGAAACTTTTGTTCTATCTTGCCCCCTTAGCTCAGTAGGATAGAGCACAGGATTCCTAATCCTGGTGTCAGAGGTTCGAATCCTCTAGGGGGCACCATTCAATAACATATAAGACTATATACAAGTATTTCTTAATTAAATCGGATCCATTCTTTCATCCTTTTGCACCTTATTCTGAATCCTGCATCACCCTAAAATAGCGATTGGTTTTTTTAGTCAGAACTTTATAGGCATACCTACTCTTGTGCATGATCTTTTTCTATCACGGGATTTGTGTGCATGACAAATTCAATTAATGAAAATGGACAATTTCAGGTATAATAAATATGAAGGTGTAATATGGAAAAGCTTATCAAAGAAGAGAACAAAAAGATGAAACGGTTGAAGTTTATTGTAGACCTCACAGAGGCCATATTAATGCAGTCTCCTTTGAGTATTGAGGAGGCACTGCAGTTGATGGACAATACAAAAAAGGCAGTTTTAAATCTCTTTCCAGACAAGGAAGACGTCTATGAACTCATCTACACTCCAAGATTCAAAAGAATCATTGCCGAAAGATTTACAGTGCCTGGCTCGTTTTCAGGAAGAAACTGAATTCAAATTTCTTTATTATACAAGCACGGATTCAACAAATTCAGAGGCCAAAAGACTGGCAAACCTTTCATATCCTGAGTGGACAGTGGTTCTGGCCAACGAGCAGACCTCGGGCAGAGGAAGGCATGGGCGTAACTGGCATTCCCCTGAAGGAAGGAATATCTATATGACCATAATACTGAGGCCCCCTTCTGAAGAATTTCATTATAATCTTATTAATCTATCAGCAGCACTTTCTGTTCTTGAAGGTATAAGAGAGGTAATGGAGATAGAGAGAGTTTCTCCTCCACCCATTGCTTCCTGCAAGTGGCCAAATGATATTTATCTTGGAGATAAAAAGGTATCAGGAATCCTCTCGGAGGCGACTTTTAAAGGAAATGCTATAGACTACATAGTTGTGGGCATTGGTATTAATGCAAATATAACACAGGAAGAATTACCTCATGAGTTGAGGGGTATAGCAACAAGCCTTGCCATAGAGACAGGTAGACATTACAGCAGGGGGCAATTAATAAAGAGTATTCTGAGAAATTTTGAAAAGAACTACAGGATGCTTTATACTGATAAGGACTATATTTTAAACACCTGGGGTCAAAATTCCAGCACCCTCTTCAAAAAAGTGAAGGCATATACTAATGAGGGGTTAATTGAAGGCCTGGCAGAAGGCATTGATGAAAGGGGCTTTTTGATTATCCATACACCCGAAGGTAAAAAAAACATAAACAGTGCAGATATATTACATTTAAGATAATGGGGTTTATTGCAATTGATATAGGTAACACCACTACCAAGATTGCCTTGGTTGAGAAGGACATAAAAAATATATTAAGGCTAAATAGCAATGCCCGGATGGATTTAGAGAATTGTCTGGATATTATCAAGAAAGCCTTTGGGGATTCAGTATTTGAGGGCAGTATAATATCCTCTGTAGTGCCAGAAAAGACTCCCTTTTTTGTGGATATCCTGAATAACATATCAGAGAGACCTCCAGTTATTCTTGACCATGAAACCTACACAGGCATAAAGATAAGGCTAAAAAATCCCGAGACCCTTGGTGCCGACAGGATAGCCAATGCAGTAGCTGCATATGATATTGCATATGGAAAAGCTGTGGTTGTAGATTTTGGAACTGCCACAACAACCACTGTTATTAATGATAAAGGAGAAATAATTTGTGGTACAATAATGCCAGGAGTGGGAATGATGTTTCAGGCACTGGCAGAGAAGACAGGAAGACTTCCACAGATAATTCCAGGCAGCCCTGTAAAAGAAATAGGAAGGGATACAAGAAGTAGTATAATCTCCGGTATCACATATGGAACAGCCGGTGCTGTGGAAAGAATACTGGAAGAGATAGAAAGAGATGCAGGAAGATGTGCAATAATTGTTACGGGTGGCAATGCAGCTTTTATCAGAGAATTTCTCAGGTTTAAACATCTTTATGTTGAAGACTTAACCCTTAGGGGACTAAAGCTAATACTTGAGAGGAACAGATATGAATCAGCTAAGAAGAGAGCCTTTACTGGGTAGGTGGATAGCAGTTTTAGAGCATTCCCTGAAGCCTGATGAATATGCATTTTCATCAGAAACATCCTCTGGTACATGTCACATATGCCAGGGCGGTGGAGGTAATGAAGAGGTTGAAGTGCTTTACGATGCTGATGGCAACTGGATAGTAAAGGTGGTAAGGGATAGTATATCTGTTTTTGCTCCTTATGGTGACCTTGGAAGAAAAGGAAAGGGCATGTACGATCTCATGAACTCCTATGGTGAAACAGAGCTTGTCATTGAGTCACCGGAGCATGATGTTCCACCAGAGGACAGGGGCAGAGAGCACATGGCGCTGATTATAGATCTCTTTCTCAGAAGGGTAACAGAACTGGAAAAGGACGAAAAAATAAGGTATGTAATGGTGCACAAGAACTATGGTCTGCCTTCAGGTGACACATCTGGACATCCCCATTCCCTCATTACTGCCACACCTGTAATTCCCATGCGGATAAAGGCTGAGCTTGACGGAGCCAAGCACTACTATGGTTATAAGGAGAGATGCATATTCTGTGATATCCTGCGGGAAGAACTGAGGCTGTCCGAACGGGTTATAATGGATACCGAGCATTATCTTGTCTTCTGTCCCTTTGCTGCAAGATTTCCCTTTGAATTCTGGATACTTCCCAAGAGACACAACTGTTCATTCAAAGAGATCAACGAGGATGAAAAGAATGACCTTGCTACTGTTATGACAGTAATGTTAAAAAGGCTCAGGAAGGTGCTTGGCAATCCACCTTATAATTATGTTCTACACACAGCACCAAGCAGGATACCCAGGATGGAACACTGGCATACCCTTGGTGAGGACTTTCACTGGCATATCGAGGTGATGCCGCGAATTAAAAGACTCACTGGTTTTGAACTTGGCTCTGGCATGTATATCCTGAGCACATCCCCTGAGGATGCATCAAAATATTTAAAGGAGGTTTCAGATGGAGATTAAAAGGATTCTCTTTCCTACTGATTTTTTGCAGGGTGCAAAAGAGGCGATTGGCTATGCTTCTGAACTTGCAAGGAAGTATAACGCAAGGCTTTATATTATCCATGTTATTCATGATGTAACAAAGGCATCAGGTCTTTATGTGCCCCATGTGGGTATGGACGAGGTTCTTAAGAGTTTAAATGAAGAGGCAGAAAAAGAGATAAAGAGGGTTTACCTGGAGGAATTAAGAGGATACGATAATGTTGAATATGCTGTATTGAGGGGCATCCCTTATGAAGAGATTGTCAGGTTTGCAGAAGAAAATAATATAGATATGATTGTAATGGCCTCGCATGGAAGAAAAGGGCTTGACAGATTATTCTTTGGTAGTGTAGCAGAGAAGGTTGTAAAATATGCTAAATGTCCTATTCTGGTTGTAAAGGCAAGTGAATTTTCTTCATAGGTTTGTTAATTCAAGATGAGAGTAGAGGTCTTAGTAGTCGGCGGTGGGCCTGCGGGTGCCATGGCAGCCCGCAGGCTTGCAGAGAATCAGAAAGAGGTCCTCATTGTTGAACGTGAACTGATGAGGTTAAAGCCCTGCGGAGGTGGCATTCCCTCAACAGCCTTTCAGGATCTTGATATCCCCCTGAGAGTAAAACATGTTTCTGTTAATAAAATAAGAATTTACTCTCCCAGTGACAGGGTTCTTGAGATTGCCCTGGAAGGTGGTTCTATAATTCTTGTAAACCGAAGGGAGTTTGATTCATGTCTGAGAGATATAGCTCTATCTGCAGGCGCGGGGTTAGTGGTAGGAACTCTAACAGATATAAAGAAAAAAAAGAAGAGCCTGATTGCTTCTATAAAGACATCCCAGAAGGTTATAGAGGTTGAGGCAGACTATCTTATAGCAGCAGATGGTATTAATTCAAAGACGAGGTTTCTCATGTCAATTAAGCCTAATCAATATGTCTACACTCTGTCAGGAAAACTTGAAGATACAACTACCGATGTCTGTGAGTTCTGGTTCAGCCAGGCACATGCTCCCAGGGGGTATTCCTGGGTTTTCCCTTCCATGAGTGGTGTTTCCATTGGCACAGGGACATTTGAGCCCAAGGAGGCACGGGAGTATTTTAAAAGATTTTTAATACGTCGATTCAAAGACGATGATTTACTGAAAGATATAAAACAACTGCGGGGATACAAGGTTCCATACTGGAGTGAAAATACTTATTATAAAGATCGGGTTTTTTTTGTAGGTGATGCAGGTGGACATGTTATGCCCTTCACCTTCGAGGGGATATATTATTCAATGAAGTCAGGTGCTTTCGCAGCGCAGGCAATTATTGAGGGAAGACCCAGTCTTTTTAAAAAACTGTGGCGAAAGAGGTTTTACAGCCGTTTCAGACTGATGAAGGCAATACAGGAGTACTTTCTCAAAAGCGACGATAGATTTGAACAGCTATTCAATTTATTCCAGCGTAAAGATGTTCAGGAGGTCTCTATGCTCCTCTGGTTGAGAAAGGATTCCTCAAAAAGTAGTATAATAAGATATATCAACTTTTTCAGGAAGTTCCTACATTGAAATTCAGGAATGCCCTTGTCCTTTCTATTATCTTACATATAATCCTGCTGGGTATTTTTTTCAGATACGAGATACCACAGGTTAAATCCTCAGGGTTAAAACAGGCACCTCTGATTGCGAGGATAATCACTCCTGAGAGAGTTAAAAAAAAACCATACAGGAAAGTACCAGAGAAAAGAGTTTCACCTCCTGAGGTCAAGAAACCCAGGACCAGGAAAAAGGCTGTTAAAAAACACCTGAAAAAGAAAAAACGCTCCATTCAGGCAAAAAAGAAACCTTCTCTTTTGTCTAAGAAGCGACCAGGAAAGTTGAAAAAATTGAAAAAACCTGCTGAACAGGCCTGGAAGCGAGAAAAAAGTGTAGCACAGGAGGTCTCCAGGCCAGAAGGTATGAAAAAGCAGAAACAGAGTATAGAGGTGAGAGGAGGAAAGAAAGTTCCACTTATACCTCCTGGCAGAGAACTCCTTGGCCGTGAACTCATTGCAAAGGCGATGAGAAAGGAGGCTGAAAAGGAGAGGAAGAAGAAAGGCTCAATAACCTTTGAAAGCAAAAACCTGAAATACTATAGCTATATGCTGAAACTTAAAAGGAGGATTGAGAGCATATGGACATATCCTGAAGAGGCTGCGCGAAGGGGAATATTTGGTGACCTCTATATTGAGTTTACCATCAGGAAGGATGGCTCACTTGGTGCTGTCAGGCTATTGAGAACCTCAGGCTATCCTGATCTTGACGAGGCTGCCATGCGGGCACTGAAAGACGGACAGCCCTACTGGCCACTACCCGAGCACTGGGG
>JAADHP010000101.1 GCA_013151785.1 Nitrospirota bacterium
TGGAGTTCTTGCACCATACAAGAGGGATATCTTCTTTATGCTATTCTTATTTTCAAGCACCCATTGAAGCACCGGTCTGAGGGGAGCCAGTCCGATACCCCCACCCACTATAAGTACATCCCTGCCTATAGCGTATTCAAGGGGGAATGCCCTCCCATAGGGGCCTCTTATCCATAAAAAATCACCTTCTTGAAGCTCATGAATTGCGGATGTAACCTTTCCAGTCCTTCTGATGCAGAACTCTATCTCTCTTTTTTTATCAGACAGGGATGCAACAGAAATAGGAACCTCTCCTGCCCCCCAGAGGGACACCATGAAGAACTGTCCAGGATTATATTCAAAGGGGCTTTCAGTGACAACCCTGAAAAGACAGACATCACCTGTTAGATAGTGCTTTTTCTTTATTTCTGTTCTTTCAGGTATATAGATGTTCTTGTATGTTTTAGCCATTGTCCTGAAGGTCCCTCAGTTTTATTGCAATGGTAGCCATGTCAATCTTGCCAGGACAGGTGACAGTGCATCTACCACATCCAACGCAGCCGAATCCACCAAGCAGGTCAGGATAGTGAATGAGTTTGTGATAATACCACCTTCTGGTTCTTAAAATCCTTTTCTCGTTGGGAAGCACCCCACCTGCCATCCTTGTAAACCCTTTAAAAAGACAGGTATCCCACAATCTTACCCTGTCAATCCCAAAGGAGTAGACCCTGTCAGTCACAGTAAAACAGGTACACAGGGGACATTCATATACACAGCCTCCACACTCAAAACACCTCTCAGTAACAGCTCCCCAGAAACTGTCCTTAACCTTACCTGCAAGGATATATTTCCTTACATTTTCAAGACTGATTCTCTTCTGGAACCTTGCCTTTGAACTTAAAAAGACCTCGTATTGATCCTCATAGTCAATCCTTTTAGGTTTATTAAAGAGAAAGTTCCATTGCCTTATAATTCTGAAGGCCTTTGCATTACCAGCCTGGACAAAATAACGATCTCCAAGATCTGTAAGCTGTATATCAAACCCCTTTTCAAGATATGGGCCAGTACCCAGTCCAATACAAAAACATGTAGGTTCAGGATTGTTACACACTATAGAGATAAAAACCGTGTTCTTCCTTCTCAGGCTGTAATATGGATCCTCATATCCTTCAAGATAGAATCTGTCAAGCAGCCTCAATGCAGAGATATCACAGGAACGAACTCCAAAGACAAACCTCTTTTCATTATTGTACAACTGTCTTACCTTCGTACCATCCTCAATCCAGAACAGGCTTTCCTGCTGGGGAAAGAGAAACTCCTTTGGGGAAGGCAGCAGTGCTGGATTATCAAGGGATACCTCATGGATATTCTCCAGGGATTTGAATACAATATCTCCATCCACCCTGAGTGGAGCTATCAGGCTTGCTGAGTTTCTTAGCTGCCTGAGCCAGTAGGAGAGGTGTCCCTTCGGCAGAATCCACTCTTTTGTCATGTTATCCTCAGGTCCTCCAGGTCTACAATCTTTATGCTTCTGGGTCTTCTGTCCTCTTTTATAAGGGGTTCCACTTTCACAGCGCATACCTTGTATTCAGGTATCTTTACAGTGGGATCAAGAGCTGCATTGGTAAGGAGATTGGCTGCTGCCTCTGAATAATGAAAGGGGATGAAAACAACACCCTGTGGAGTTCGGTCAGTAACCCTTGCGAGTACAGTTATAGAGCCTCTTCTTGAAGAGACCCTCACCTGGCTCTTGTCTTTTATATGCAATGCCTCTGCATCATCAGGATTGATCTCAACATAACATGAAGGCTCCTCTCTTTCCAGTACAGAGGTTCTTCTACACATGGTTCCAGTATGATAATGAAAATATATCCTGCCAGTGGTCAGTATAAAGGGATATTCCTCATCAGGCAATTCTGCTGGTGGCTTGAACTCAACAGTTATAAATGTACCAAGACCCTTGGCGATCTTCTTTCTGTGTAGAAATGGGGTGCCAGGGTGTGCTATATCAGGGCATGGCCATTGTAATCCATGTACCTCACGCAATCTATGATGCAGCATACCTCCATAAGAAGGGGTCAGAAGTGCTATCTCCTCCATTATCTCATATGTTCCCCTGTATTTCATATCGTATCCCATTCTTCTTGAGAGCTTGGTAATGATCTCCCAGTCAGGCCTTGAACTCCCTACAGGCTCTATAGCCTTTCTTAGCAACTGAACCCTTCGCTCTGTGTTGGTAAATGTGCCATCTTTTTCAGCAAATGAACATGCTGGAAGCACCACATGGGCATATTGCATGGTCTCGTTGGGGAATATATCCTGTACTATAAGCAGATCCAGCCTCTTCATTGCCTCTTTGACATGATTCAGGTCAGGATCAGACAGAAGGGGATTCTCTCCCATAATATACAGGGCCTTCAGTCTGCCTTCATAGGCTGCCTCTGTCATCTCTACAACCGTCAGCCCTGGCTTTACTGGGAGTTTCCTCTTCCATGCCCTTTCAAACTTTCTTCGTGCCCTTGGATTGGTGACAGTCTGATAACCTGAATAGACATTAGGAAGTGCACCCATATCGCATGCACCCTGAACATTATTCTGTCCTCTCAGGGGATTTATCCCTGAAGAGGGCAGTCCTATATGTCCGGTTAACATCACCAGATTGGCACAGGCCCTCACATTGTCCACACCTGTAATATGCTGGGTAATACCCATAGCATAAAAGAGCATGGAACGTTTTTCCATTGCATAGATTCTCGCAACACGTCGAATCTCCTCAATGCCAACACCTGTTATGCGCTCAACAGCATGGGGATGGAAATCCCTCAAAATCCTCTCAAAGGTATCAAAGTTTTCTGTTCTTCGCCGAACAAAATCTATATCAACAAGTCCTTCATTAACAATAATGTGCATTATACCCATTAAAAGCGCCACATCAGTTCCTGGTTTGTGTCTGAGATGAATATGTGCAAACTCTGCAATCTGAGGCCGACGTGGATCAGCAACAATCAGGATAGCCCCTCTGTCAACCGCATCAAGCATATGCATACCAATCATGGGATGCTGTTCTGTTGTATTTGAACCTATTACAAAGAGAACCTTGGCATCTCTTATCTCTGAAATGGAATTTGTCATGGCACCTGAGCCAAAGGCTGCAGCCAGTCCTCCCACAGTGGATGAATGGCAGAGCCGTGCACAATGGTCAATATTGTTTGTTCCCACAACAGCCCTGGCAAACTTCATCATCAGATAATTTTCCTCATTTGTACATTTAGCAGAACTGAGGATACCTATTGAGTCAGGCCCATGTCTATCACGGATCTCCATCAACCTTTTAGCAACGTAATCAAGCGCCGTGTCCCATGTGCATTCCCTGAACTCTCCCTTGTCTTTAATCATGGGTGAAAGAAGCCTGTCAGGATGTACTACAAACTCATGCGCATTCCAGCCCTTCACGCAGAGGCTTCCCCTGTTTACAGGATGGCTTTTACTGGGTGAGACACCTACCAATCTCCCCCTATCAACATGAAGATAGAGTCCACATCCACATCCACAGTAGGGACAAACTGTCAATATCTTATCCATGGTAGTCATATTTTAGCACACTTTATGCCAGGATAATCATAGCAGACAGTTTATCTTTTAATCTCAAATAGTTATATTAACTATCCCGGCATTTTCAGGTAGTAAAAATGTGTAAAATATTAATTCATTGAGTAAATTTTCCCCATACCTTGTATATTTATGCAAATAACAATTTCCGAGAGGTCTCGATATTGATAAAGGCTAATCTTGACTAAATTACAACCGTTCTGTTACTCTTTACCAATTAGTTGTTGCTGAAAACATTTGAAGGAGATGGATATGCCGGCAAAAAAGAAGAACAACTCAAAATCATCTTCCAAAAAGCAGACTTCAAAGAAGGGGACAAAAAAAGGTAGATGCCAGAAGACATCAAAAAACCAGTTGAACGAACGGGAGCAGAAGATTCAGGAGATAAAAAAGACACTGATAGAACAACGTGAAAAATTGCTTCAGGAGGCAGAATCAGCTTTAAATACATTACCAGAAGAAAGCGCCTTTCCTGACATGGGAGATCAGGCATCTGCAGAAGTGGACAGAAACTTCATGCTCCGCCTACGCGGCAGGGAACAGAAACTCCTCAAAAAGATTGAACTTGCAATAGAAAAGATAGACAATGGTACTTATGGCATCTGCGAGGTATGCGGATGTGAAATAGGGATCAAAAGACTTGAGGCACGCCCTGTTACAACAATGTGTATCGAGTGTAAAACAGAACAGGAAGAGGAAGAAAAGCTTCTGGAGGCTTAGGGCAAATCCTATCTTCCTTTTATGTATCTGACAAGAGAGTTAATCTGTCTTTCCGTAAGTGGGCCACCTATTTCAAAGGAAAACCCGGGCATCATTGTATCAGGCTTTCCATATTTTATAATCTCTTCCAGTTCCTCACGGGTAAGCCTCTTCATTTCACTTATAGACACTGCTGATTTTCCACGTCTATGACACAGGAGACAATCTGCCTGGTACAGAAATGCCCCACTTTTCCCCAGTCCCTTTTCCACATGACATCTACTACAGGGAGTACGAAAAATCTCCTTTGCTTCATGTACCCCTTTATGAAAAGGGTCCAGCACATTTGCCTTCAGTTTTAATATCACAAGTGGCTTCCCAGGGTCATTGGACCTTATCTGCACTGTTTTGGTAACAGGACCCTTTTTACCTTCGGTAGTAACTGTTACCATGATCTGGCCTTCTTCACCAGGACCAAGGTGGTCTGAACTGACCACCGTTGCAGTACAGCCTCATGAGGCCGTAACCTTCTCTATGACCAGGGTCTGGTCACCAATGTTTTTAAATGTAAAGGTATGCTCAAGTACATCACCCTGATTTACGTCACCAAAGTCATAGGTATCATCATCAAAGAATATCTCTGCTGATGCAAAGGCAATGGAACAGGTAATTAAAAGAATGACCACACAGGCTACAGTTACTCGCATAGCAATCCTATTGTAATGTTTATAACATCTGTTAGTCAATTTAACATCTGAACCCAAATCCTGCGATAGAAAAAGAGTATGCCTATAAAGTTCAGACTAAAAAGTCAATCACTATTTTAGGTTGGAATTATTGGTGTCCCTATAAATAAAGGCAATTTTCCCATTAGGTGTTTGCTGTATACTGGATAAATCGATATTCAGATGCAGGAGGCCGCTATGAAGTGTTTTGCTATAAATTCAAAATTTCTTCTGCAGTTACAAATGATGTTTTCCCCCTTTTTTCCTTTTTCTCAAATTTTTCAATGAAATCCAAATCCACTACATTCTCATATAGCTCATAGAGTGACTTCTTTATTAATGTTGATTTATCCATTCCATAATAATCTGAAAGTTTCTTCAATATTCTATCCTCTTCTTTATTTAACCTTACAGATATTACTCCCATCTTTTATAGACCTCCTCTCTTTTGGCTATGCTGATAAGATAGTAGTTTTTATTTTCTATGTAAAAAATTGCCCTGTATTTCCCTTTCCTTAAACGGTAGTAAGTTCTTTTCTCGGAAGATTTTAGTTTTTTAATGTCAAAAAGTCCTAAATCGTTTGTAGTATCTAAAGCTATAAATATATTGTTAAACCTTATAAAAACTTCTTTTGGCAATATGCCTTTCTTTACCGCCTTTTTAACATCATTTTCATAATAGACCATATATTTTATGTTTACATTGTACTACATTGTTTGTCAAGATATTTATAACATCCAAACTCAGCAGCAGAATCGCTGTCCGCAACTGCCAGAATGTCCCGACCTCTGGTCGGGGAGCTTCACTCCCTTTTTATTACAGCTTTTTTGTATAATCTTTTAATATCTTTGTATAAAGGAAGGAGGATGCTTCATGTTTAGAAGTGATACAGTCAAGAAAGGACTTGAGCGAGTTCCTCACAGGACTCTCCTTTATGCCACAGGCATACCCAAATCAGAGATGGATAAGCCCTTTATAGGAGTGGCTACAAGTTTCACCGATATTATTCCTGGTCACATTGGTATGCGTGACCTTGAGCGCTTTATAGAAAAGGGTATCCATACTGGAGGCGGATATCCCTTCTTTTTTGGTATTCCAGGTATCTGTGATGGTATTGCCATGGGACATAGGGGAATGCATTATTCACTTCCTTCTCGTGAACTTATTGCAGATATGGTAGAGACCGTAGCAGAGGCTCACCAGTTTGATGGTCTTGTACTGCTTACCAACTGTGATAAGATCACCCCTGGAATGCTTATGGCTGCAGGAAGGATTAATATCCCTACTATTATTGTAACTGCTGGTCCAATGCATTCAGGTCATCTGAAGGGGAAAAGACTTTCCCTTGTGAATGATACCTTTGAGGCTGTGGGTAAATATAAAAAGGGAATGCTTAGTGATAAGGAGCTTCAGGCTCTTGAGATGTGTGCCTGTCCAGGGGCTGGATCCTGTCAGGGCATGTATACTGCCAACACAATGGCCTGTGTAACAGAGGCACTGGGCATGAGCCTTCCTTATTGTGCAACAGCACTTGCCATTGATTCTGAAAAAAGGAGAATTGCCTTTGAAAGCGGAAGACGTATTGTGGAACTTGTAAAAAAGAATATTACACCAAGAAAGATAATGACAAGGAAGGCCTTTGAAAATGCCATTATGGTGGATATGGCACTGGGTGGTTCTACCAATACAGTGCTTCACATTCCTGCTATTGCACGTGAGGCTGGTGTAAAACTTCCCCTTGAAATATTTGATGAAATAAGCCGTAAAACACCACACATTGCTGATATGCTGCCAGGTGGGGTGCATTACATGGAAGACCTTCATCATGCTGGAGGCATACCAGCGGTGCTCAAACGTCTCAGGAAAGGTATCAATAACTGTTCCACTGTAAGTGGTATGAGAACCCACAGGATTGCTGAGCAGGCTGAGGTTTATGATGAAGAGGTTATACGTCCTCCTGACAGGGCTCATCATCCCGAGGGAGGGATTGCAATACTTCGTGGCAATCTTGCACCAGATGGTGCTGTGGTGAAGCAGTCTGCTGTTAGTGAGAAGATGATGCGATTTGAGGGTACTGCAAGGGTATTTGACTCTGAAGAGGCTGCAATGAAGGCAATACTTGCAGGCAAGATAAAGGCAGGTGATGTGGTTGTTATCCGTTATGAGGGGCCAAAGGGTGGTCCAGGAATGAGAGAGATGCTATCACCTACTGCCACTATTGCAGGTATGGGGCTCAGTGAATCTGTTGCCCTGATCACAGATGGCAGATTCTCTGGTGGCACAAGGGGCCCCTGTATAGGCCATATCTCTCCTGAGGCAATGGAAGGAGGAAGTATTGCCATTGTAAAGGATGGCGACAGGATCAGAATAGACATCCCAAGCAGGAGTATTGAGCTTCTTGTACCAGAGGATGAGATAAAAGATAGACTTTCAAAATGGAATCCACCTGAGCCAAAGATCAAAAGGGGTTATCTTGCAAGGTATGCAAGGATGGTTAGTTCTGCTGCCTCAGGTGCTGTAATGGAGTAATTATAGTCCAATATTTATGGTTTTGGAAAACAGGAGTTTTCCTAAAAAATGTCTCATAAATAAAAGAAGCTTTTGAAAGAAAAGAAAAAAGATAAACCCAAATCCAGCGATAAAGTTACAGCAGTGGTATGGTAGAGTCTTACACATCATTCTCAGCGGACATCCTGTCCGCTTCCGAGGGAATTTTGCGATTCACCCTCCTGGTGAATCATTCAAAACCGTTCAGACTCTACCATACCACTGCTTTCAGCATGTATTCCTTATCCTTAAAGCTGGATCTGGGATAAATATCACAACAGGACTTTTGCCATATCTGTCTAAAGTAGAAATACTATAAGGCAGGGTACCTCATAAAAATAATGCAATCCACAGGGTTACTCAATACAGTAACCTATCTTTTCAATGCCATAGACTGAATCAAGTAAAGAACAAATCATAGAGACCCAGTGGTGGTGAAGAAGCCCCATGTAGCAATACCGACAGTAACTTACACCAACAACCTTGTGTATCACCTGAAGCCCTTCCAAGGCAATACCCATATGCCTGCTTTTGTGCAGACCTTTTTCTATTGGCATTTTTGGATCTCCAAAAAACATTGACATCCAAGATATTTTGTGATATGGTATAACCTGATAGGGTGTAAAAAAAGAGAAAAAAACATTTAATCCATTGTTTTAAGCCTACCAGAGAAAGGAGGACGATATGGAGAAGATTTTAAGGATTAATATGGGAGCTGACGGAGGCCCTGAGGTAAGGGAGGAGGCAGTTGGGGAGTATGAAGGACTTGGGGGGCGAGGGCTGACATCAGCGATAGTATCCAGGGAGGTACCACCTGATTGTCATCCCCTTGGAGGGGAGAACAAGTTAGTAATAGCACCTGGCATATTAAGTGGTTCATACATATGGAGCGATGACAGGGAGGATATCGGTAGGATGTAAGAGTCCACTGACGGGTGGGATAAAGGAGGCCAATGCAGGGGGGCAACCTGCGCAGGTACTTGCACGGTTGGGGTATGCAGCGATAGTGCTTGAGGGCAAGCCAAAGGATGATACACTGTATAAGGTTTATATCAACAAAGATGGTGTCAAGGTAGAGGCAGACAACAGTCTAAAGATGCTACCCAATTATGATCTGATAGAGAAGATGAAGGGTGAGTATGGTGACAAGATAGCCTGCATATCCATAGGGCCTGCAGGGGAGATGAAGATGGCAGCGGCCTCTGTGGCATGCACGGACATGGAGCTAAGGCCCACGAGGCATGCAGGCAGGGGAGGAGTTGGGGCAGTGATGGGCTCCAAGGGTGTAAAGGTAATAGTGCTTGATGACACAGGGATGCCCATGCGGCAGGCCAAGGATGCTGAGAAGTTCAAGGAAGCGAACAAGAGGTTTGTACAGGGGCTTCAGCAGCATGCAGTCACCGGGCAGGCGCTTCCTGCATATGGTACGAATGTACTGACGAACATAATCAATGAGGTAGGTGGATATCCCACGTATAATTTCAAGGAAGGGCAGTTCAAGGGTGCAGGGAACATAAGTGGAGAGAGGGAGGCAGAGCTTGAGAAGGAGCGAGGTGGAAATCCCACACATGGGTGTCATCGTGGATGTGTGATAAAGTGTTCTGGTATATATCATGACAAAGATGGAAATTATCTTACGAAGCAGCCTGAGTATGAGACTGTGTGGGCGCATGGTGGCAACTGTGGGATAGATGACATGGATGCGATAGCCAGGCTTGATTTTCTTGATGACAACTATGGATTGGACACGATAGAGATGGGGGCCACGATAGCGGTAGCCATGGAGGCAGGGCTTGCTGAGTTTGGGGATGCAGAGGCAGCGATAAGGCTGGTAGAGGAGGTAGGCAAGGGGACGCATCTTGGGAGGATACTTGGCAATGGAGCGGAGTTTACAGCGAGGGCCTTTGGAGTAGAGAGGGCACCTGTGGTAAAGGGGCAGGCATTACCTGCCTATGATCCCAGGGCAGTACATGGGATAGGGGTGACCTATGCCACGAGTCCCATGGGAGCAGACCACACGGCGGGGTATGCAGTTGCACAGAACGTATTGAAGGTAGGAGGGGATGTAGACCCATTAAAGCCCGAGGGTCAGGTAGAGCTATCGAGGAACTTACAGATAGCCACAGCTGCGATAGACTCCACTGGTATGTGTTTATTCATAGCCTTTGCGATACTGGATCAACCTGAGACGTTTCAGGCATTGATGGATATGCTGGGAGCGTTTATGGGCAAGGAGATGACGGCAGATGATTTTAT
>JAADHP010000163.1 GCA_013151785.1 Nitrospirota bacterium
CAGAAGGAATTAGCTAATCTGATAGGTGTATCAGCTAATTATGTTTATTTACTTGAAAAGGGGGTGAGAGAACCAGGAAAGTCATTAAAATTATTTTTTGAATGTCTTGAAGAAAACCTATCTTACAAGGAACAGTTCTTTATTGAAAAGGAAGAAAAGTTAATAAGAGCAAAAGAGGGGGTGGCAAGTATGGAGTTTAAAGTTCAAAGAATAGCTTCCAATCCTTCTGGAATAGCTATAGTTTCATGTAGAAAGGAAACGAGGCAAAACTTTCCCTCCCCTGGAAAGCCATTTCTCCTTATTATTGATGACAGAGAATATCAAACATCGATAAGAAATCTACAAGTTGGATGGACAAGCTTTGCTAAAACCTTCTACAGAGGGAAAAGGATTACAAGAGCAGAGTTGTGCGAACTCCATAAACTAAAAGAAGGAGACAGGGTTTTTGTAGAAATCGTTGAACCTTTTAAAAAATACAGGTTAAGGAGATAACCATGGCAAGAGGGATTTACAAAAGAGGTAACATCTGGTGGATACGATATGCAGGGCTTGATGGAAAGATAGTCTATGAGTCTTCAGGTTCTATACGTTTCAAGGATGCAGAGGCGTTCTTATCAAACGTAAAGAGGGATAAAGGATTTCAGGTTTCATGACTTAAGGCATACCTTTGCCAGTCATCTTGTTATGGCAGGTGTTGATTTAACCACTGTGAAGGAGCTATTAGGCCACAAATCTTTAACCATGACTCTTAGATATGCACACCTTGCACCATCCCATAAGGCCAGAGCAGTAGAAATACTTGATAATGCCTTAAGTATTAACCTTTCAGCCAACTATACAAAAACTATACAATCAGGTATGGTTAGAGGAGTTGGTTCTTGATTGGCAGGTCTGTAATCCATTGGATTATAAAGAAAAATCCTGGAGCCAGGGATGGGATTCGAACCCACGACCTGCTGATTACGAATCAGCTGCTCTGCCGGCTGAGCTACCCTGGCATCTATTGCTGAAACAAACTGTCTCTTTTCCTGAAAATCATAATAATTATAACTAAAAAAGACTCCTTTTTCCTACAAAATCAAGGTATAAGTATTGTATAATTGCCTTATGAGAAAGGCAACTGTACCCTTAATAATAGTGGTTATTATCATTGTGGCTGCCATTGTTTTTATAGAGACCTATAAGAAAGAAGAAACGGGCGTGCTGGTAATCAGTGGCAGGGTGGAGGCTGATGAGGTGATGCTTGCCTCTGAGATACCTGGCAGGCTAATCAAGATAAACATTGATGATGGTGTGTCTGTAAAGAAGAACGATATTGTAGCCCTTCTGGACAGCAGGGAACTGCGGGCAAATAAAGAGGAGATTTTGAAAAAGATAAAATCCTACAGGGCACGGATAAGGGCTGCAGAGACCAATCTGAAGCATCTCAAGAAAGAGGTTGAACATCAGATCGAACAGGCACAGAAGCTACTCTCCATAGCAGAGTCAAGAAAAAGCCAGATAAAAAAGGATTTAAGATTAAAGAGGCAAAAATACAAACGATACAGTGAGCTTTTTGCAAAAGGAGTTATTCCAAAGGACAGATATGAGGAGATAGAACTTGCATACAGGACTGCTGTGGATGAACTGAAGGTTGCTCAGGCAGAGGTTGAACGTGCAAGAACCGCTGTTAAGAATGCCATTGATTCCAGACTGAAGATAAAGGCAGGCGAGGATGAGATAAAGGCCCTCAGGGCATCACTTGATGCAATGAAAGAAACACTAAGGATTATAGAGGTCAGACTTTCCCATACAGTTATAAGATCACCTGTAGATGGAATTGTACTGAAAAAGACAGCAGAAACAGGAGAGGTAGTAAACCCTGGAGGTGTAGTAGGTATAGTGGTCGATCCAGAATCAATACATGTTAAGACCTATCTGCCTGAGCCCTATCTGGGCAGGATAAGACTCAACGACAGGGTAGAGGTTGTTACGGATTCCTTTCCTGACAGACCCATAGAGGGTTATATATGTTTCATCTCGGATAAGGCGGAGTTTACACCCCGTGAGGTCCAGTCCAGGGAGGAACGGGTTAAGCAGGTCTTTGAAACAAAGGTATGTTTTGATAAAGAAAAACCCATCAAGATTCTCAAAAAAGGCATGCCTGTTGATGTGAGGATACCTGTAGGCAGTCAAAAGTCAGGTTGATGAACAGGATTATAACCCTGAGAGGTCTTAAAAAGGATTATAAAAAGACCCCTGCCCTTAAAGGGATTGACCTTGACATTGTAGAGGCAGAGATTACGGGTATAATCGGACCTGATGGTGCAGGTAAAAGCACCCTTCTTAAGGTATGCACAGGCATACTCAGTTATAAAGGAAGTGTAAGATACAGGGGGCAGGAGGTTTCAGAGGATCCAGAAAGGGTAAAAAAGGACCTCAGTTTCATGCCCCAGGGCATAGGCCAGAACCTCTACATGGATCTTACTGTGGAGGAAAACATCTCCTTTTTTGCCTCACTGAAGGCAGTGCCAGAGGATGTCTGCAGGGAAAAGAAGGGCCGCCTTCTTGAGATGACAGGGCTTGCAGGCTTCAGGAACAGGCTTGCTGGCCATCTATCAGGTGGTATGAAACAGAAACTGGGTATATGCTGTGCCCTCATCTCAGAGCCAGGGCTTCTTGTGCTTGATGAACCATCCACAGGTATAGACCCTCTCTCAAGAAGACAACTCTGGGATATACTTAATGAGTATCTCTTGCAGAGAGGAACAACCATTATTATAGGCACATCATACATGGACGAGGCAGAAAGGTGCCACTCTATCATGTTTCTCCACAACGGCGAAAGTATTTATAATGGAAAACCAGAGGCATTGATAAAGACTCATGCTGGACTTGAGGATGCCTTTTTTGAGATGCTCACTGAAAGGGGTCACAAATCACAGAAAGCCGAGCTTCCACCTGATGCAGAGAGATACAAGGACACAGAAGGTATCATGGTAAGAGACCTTGTAAAGTCCTTTGGTAGTTTCAGGGCAGTGGATGGAGTGAGTTTTGAGGTCAGTCCTGGTGAGATCTTTGGCCTTTTAGGTCCCAATGGCGCAGGGAAGACCACACTTATAAAGTGCATGATAGGTCTGCTCAAGCCTGATACAGGCACAGTGAGACTTTCCGGGCTTGAGCCAGGCTCAAAGGGGCTCAAATACAGGCTTGGATACATGTCGCAGGTCTTTTCCCTTTACAATGACCTTACTGTGGCAGAAAATATCGAACTTTACGGTACACTCTACAGGCTGGACAGAAATCTGCTTAAAAGGAGACGTGACTGGATACTGGACTTTTCTAATCTTAAGGGGTACGAAACCCTACAGGTGAGGCGACTGCCCCTTGGTGTGAAACAGCGTCTTTCCCTTGGTTGTGCAGTGCTTCATCTACCCCAGATACTCTTTCTTGATGAGCCCACATCAGGGGTTGACCCTGTGGCAAGGGGGACATTCTGGGAGTTTATAAGGATGCTTTCAAGGGAGCTTGGCATCACAGTGGTGGTTACCACCCATAATCTGATTGAGGCAGATTACTGTGACAGGGTTGCCATTATGGATGAGGGAAGGATTATTGCCATGGATACACCACAGGCACTGAAGGATGAATTCAGTAAAACACAGGGAAAGGTCTTTGAGGTCTACCCCCCGGGAAAACTCCCTGAGGAGGAATTCAGAAAAAGGGGTATTGCCCTTGTGCCCTTTGGAAGGAGGTATCACATCTGGAAGAGGGGACTTTACAAAGAGGAGATTGAATCCTTTTTCAAAGACCTTGGGGTCAGGTATCATTATCTCAGAGAAATACCCCCACCCATGGAGGATGTGTTTATCCATAACCTGAAGAGATGATTATGATTTCAGTTACAATGGAAGGAATGTTAAACCCAAATCCAGCGATAAAGTTATAGCCGGATTTAGAGTTAAAGAGTATTTTAGACAATGATATGCTAAAATATATTATGCCTTACCAATAGGTAAGGAAATGGATTAAAAGAAAGGAGGATGTCATGAGTGTTGCAACAGTAACAAGTAAGGGGCAAATAACTATACCCAAGAAGGTCAGAGAGTATCTCAAAATAGAAAGTGGTGATAAACTGGAGTTCTTCATAGAAAAGGACGGGAAGGTTACGGTTCTGCCTGTTACAGAAAGTGTTAAAAAATTAAAAGGAATGATTAGAAGACCCAGAAGACCTGTATCCATTGAGAGGATGAAAAAGGCTGTGGAAAGAGAGGCCTCACGAAAATGATAGGGCTTGATACCAATTTACTTGTGAGATACATAACCCAGGATGACCCTGTACAGTCACCAATGGCAGAAGATATTATTGAAAGACAATGTTCAAAGGACAGGCCATGTTTTATAAACCATATAGTTCTTTGTGAGCTCGTCTGGGTGCTGAGAAGGTGTTATAAAGCTAAAAAGTCAGAGATTGTTAAGGTTATAGAGCAGATACTGAAAACCGAAGAGTTTGCTGTACAGGAGTCTGATATTGTATGGCTTGCACTGAATGATTATAAGGATGGTGGGGCAGATTTTGCAGATTATCTTATTGGTAGGATCAATACCTCAAAGGGTTGTGAAAGTACCGTGACCTTTGACAGAACGGTTTTGAATATGAATGCTTATAAGGTTTTATCTTGACCCGTATAACCAGCATAGCCATAAAGGAATTCAAGGAGATATGGCGTAACAGGCTTTTTCTGGTACTTGCCTTCTTTGTCCCCTTTGTGATGTTTGTGGTCTTTGGCTATGGCATAACCCTTGATATTGAAAACATGCCCTTTGGCTACATCGACTATGACAAAACCCCTTTAAGCCGTGACATTGTGGACAGGTTTGTGGGCAGGTACTTCAACCTTGAGCATGCCCTTAAGGACACCCATGAAGCAGAGGGCCTGATGAAAAAGGGACGGCTACGGGCAGTGCTGGTTATACCAGAGGATTTTTCCAGAAAGATATACAGGGGCGAGATGGCCACCCTGCAGATGCTCATTGATGGCGGGTTTCCCTATACATCCATTACTGTAAAGGGCTATACTGATGCCATTGTGGCCTCTTTTAACAGGCACTTGATGAAAAAAGAGAACCTTAGAAAAGGACTAAGCACAGGTACCAGCCCTGTAAGCCTTGAAATAAGATATCTATTTAATGAATCCCTGAAGAGTAGTTATGCCCTTGTGCCAGGGCTCATTGTGATTGTGTTACTTGTAAACCCTGCGGTGCTTACCGCCATTGCAATAGCAAGGGAGAAGGAATTTGGAACCATATACAATATCTACTCCACGCCAGTCAGAAAGGCAGAGTTTATCTTTGGCAAGATCATTCCCTATATGTTGATCTCTATAATAAACTTCTTTATTATTGTGGCAACAGTAAGGTATCTATTTCATATTCCCATGAAGGGTGAGCTTGTGGATCTGATACTTCCTGCAGTGGTTTATGTAATGGTCAATGTATCCATTGGATTGCTTATCTCATCACTTACAAAGACAGTGGTCTCTGCCCAGATAATTACATTGATAGTTACCATAATACCTGCCTTTTTGTATTCAGGACTGCTGATACCCGTGTCAAACCTTGGCACAGAGGGAAAGGTGATGTCAATGCTCTATCCATCAAGGTACTTTATGCAGATTGTCCATGGTGTTTATCTAAAGAGGCTTGCTCTTGCAGAGATGTGGCAGCAGGTGGGCATGCTGGTTCTTTATTTCATGGTTGTCTTTTCTCTATCTGTCATGCTTTTCAAGAAGAAGGAGGGTTGATGTGTGGGTTTTGATTAAAAAGGAACTACTCCATATCCTGAGAGATAAGGGGCTTATCATATTTATACTCTATGCCTTCACCATTGATATTGTTCTTGCCTCGCAGGGCTTCAGGCTTATACCTGAGAATGTCTCCATAACAGTCTTTGATGAGGACCATTCTGCAGAAAGCAGAGAACTTATCGGGAGATTGCAGCCGCCGTCTTTCAGCTACCCCAGGTTTGTTGAAAATGAAAAGGATGTGGATGATACCATGAAGAACTCAAGGTCTGTCCTGCTTCTCAGGATACCTGATGGGTTTCAGAAGGAACTCTACAGGGGAGATGCCCCTTTACAGGTGCTTGTGGATGGCTCTCAGTCCACTGCAGCCTATCTCAGCACAGCCTATCTTTCAGAGATTGTAAATAAATACAGTTTTGATTTCACAAGTCGTGAAATGTGGAAAAGGGGCTTGAGAATCACTACACCAGTTGAGGTAAGAAGCAGGATACTCTTTAATCCTGATGCAAGGGACGATATCTATGAGGGACTTAATGAGTTTTTCATGGTTATTACCCTCTTGGGGATGATACTTCCTGCAGCCCTTCTTATAAGGGAGAAGGAATACGGCACCATTGAGCAGATCATGCTCTCACCCCTCAGTGTAAGAAAACTCATACTTATAAAGGTGCTTGGGTCCATGATATTTCTTACCACTGTCATCGGGCTCAGCTTTGTATTTGTCTTAAAGCTATATCTTGGTTTTCCTCTCAAGAGGGGGCTGCATGAGTTTTTGCCTGTGGCAGTGCTCTTTCAACTTTCCACAACAGGGCTTGCCTTTCTGATTGCCTCTGTGGCAAGGCGTTTCAGCCAGATAGGCATGCTTACCATTGTGATATTTGCCCCCATGCTTCTGCTTTCAGGCGGATGGGTACCACCTGAGGCACTACCTCACTGGTTGAGGGCTGCTACCACTGTATCTCCTCTGAAACAGTTTATAGACATTGGGGTGAGCATGCTTATAAGGGGAGCAGGCCTGTGGGATATGTCAGACAGGCTTTTACGATTGATTACCATTAGCAGTGTCCTGATGATCACAGGGGGGCTTCTCTACAAGAAGAGGATGGGGTGATATCCACTCCTGCCAGGCCATGTTTCTTTGTGAGTACCTCTTCATCTATGAGGTTATAAGGACTAATTAGCTTTTCTTTATCATATTCCAAAATTCCCTTGGTGAAATGATTTGCATATTGTCAACTTCTTTTAGATCCAATAATTCACGATCACCAGTCACAAAGACATCCGCCTTACCTTCTATGGCACATGAAAGTATCAGTATATCATCTGTATCCTTAATTGGTATTGTTCTTTTTTTACAACCTTTCGCCACAATAGTGCCTTCTTTTAGGAACAAAAGAACCTCTTTAACGATAGATTCAGGGACTTTGAACTTTTTTGTTAATACCTTCTTTAATTCCTTTAAAAGAGGGGCTGCAATGATTAGCTCATGAAATAATAGTGTTTCACGGAGGACATCCTCACACAGGCCACGTGTAGCAAAGGCACTGGCAAGCACATTTGTGTCCAGAAAAATTTTCATCAGGAAACTTCTCTGAACACATCATCGTCTGTCAAATAACCTCGTGATTCAGCAAAAGGCATTACTCTTTTTCTCAGGCTTTCCATCTGAACAAGGCGTAATTGCCTCTCAATTGCCTCACGAGCCACCTGACTTTTAGTTTTTCCAGTCTGCTGACTTGCCTTATTAAGCAGGTCATTCAACTCTTTATCAATACGGATTGTTAATGATGTTGTCTTCATGTAAGACATTGTAAGACTATTTTCAAGGGTTTGTCAAGTCGGCGGGAACCCTCCTTAACTATACCGCAATGTGACCTGAGGTTTTAACAAAAAAATCCATCAAGTCAGAATCTGAAAAAGGCCTTTACTGAACATCAAGGAGAA